>DPRZ01000221.1 GCA_003538525.1 Neisseriales bacterium | reverse complement strand
TTATTTTTAGGGGGTATTACCCACCCAAACAAGGTAAAGAATTTGCCCAATACCAATTGGGTATGATGTATTACTTTGGGAAAGACATACCACAAGACTACAATAAATCATTCTATTGGACAGAAAAAGCTGCTAAGCAAGGCAATGCCATGGCACAAGTTCTTTTAGCTGAAATGTATCACAAAGGAAGAGGTGTTCAACAAGATATACCTCAATCTACATATTGGCTGCAAAAAGCATCTGATCAAAGAAATCAGTTGGCGCAATATCAGTTAGGTGCAGCCTATTATTTGGGTGATGGAGTAAAACAAGATAAAGCCCAGGCACTATCGTGGTTACAAAAATCTGCGGCTCAAGGTAATGTCGAAGCACAAACATTTATCAAAGATCATCAATTTTAACGATTTAACATAAAAGGGGTATTTATGAGAAAATTATCAATTATCAGTTTGTCAATATTAGGTGTTGGTTTAGCAGCTTGTGGTAGTAAAGAAAACGATTTTAAAACGGCTATTAATGCTCAGATTATCCATGAACCGCAATGTCTTACAGCTACAAGTATGGCTCTAGGTTTATTTTCTTATGACCCTCAAAAAAATCAAGATGAACTTAAAAAATTGAGTGCTAAAACTGAAAGTTCATTCGTTATAGTACAAAGTTTTGATAAGAATGGGAAAGATAATAGTTATAATGGTCATGACTATAGCGATAAACAGAAAAAAACAGCTTCTGAGCTTGATGCGTTAGTTAATATAGGTTTATTAAGTAAATCAACAGAACGTTTATTTAATTTTGGTCTAGGAAATTCAAAACCTAATGGCAGCTATTCTATTTATACCATTTATACATTAACGGATGCAGGTAAAGCAACGACCAAGATAGATGACATGACTGCTAATTTTTTAACTGACCCAATGGGGAATAGTGGCAGATGGGGAAAAACAATAGTATGTTACGCTCGTCCAGAAGTAGATAAAATTGAAAACTACAGAGAGGATGGGAATAGTAATTCTGCGGAAATTAAGTTTAGTTATAAATACACGAACATAGCAGATTGGGCGACTAAACCAGAAATACAAGCGTTATTCCCAGAAATTGCTGAGACGCTGAATAATCCAGATAAAACGTCAACGCAAGTACTTACAAAAACAAATAAAGGTTGGGTTCCTTACCGTATGTTTCAATAACAAAAACCACACCTAAATGTGGTGGTAGTTTTCAGAAATAGTAAATTTAATTAATATCATTTGGAGATGTGGAAATGGGTCAGAAAAATAATAAAAAACAAAAGATAATTTTAATCAGTTTATTAACTATAGGTTTGGCAGCTTGTAATGGAGGAGGTGGCGGTAGCTCGGATGGATCTTCTGGCGGTGATACTCCAGCTCCTACACCTCCGGCTCCAGTTGTGTATCCACACAATGGTTTAACCATGTCAACTGTTGCAGTAGTCGATGGTGTTACTAAACCAGTTCAATTGGCTAAAACATTTGGTCATTCACAGTATTATCTTGTTATTACAAATAATAATGAAGAAACAATTAAATTTAGCGGTGTTAACTACGACACCTATTTTGAAAGTACCGCCGTAACCCCTTATAATCCAACAGGTTCTGCTGGTCCATATTCTGATGACATTGCTAGATACGTAATGAAATATGATGGAACCGCAGTAATAGGTAATAAAACAATGCCTGCGTGTTTATTTACTGGTGAGAGTCCAACTATATACCAAATACCTAATTCAGATGGTATTGGTGTAAGGGATGTCGCTGTGAGTGGTACTATTTTGGCACCAGGGGCAAGCTGTGCTTACAAACTTAATGCGATGTGGGCAGACAATGCGAATGAAACCAAAGACACTTTTAATTGGAAAATGTCTTATGGTATTATGTATGGTGAGTCTAATATAGCTAATCCTCTTTATTGTAGTACTGCTGGTCTGCGAAATTGTGAGAATGGTTTACCTTTAAATGAGGTGAAACCTTTTACTTATGTTGGAAAAGATTGTAGTCTGCATCCTCTAGCTCCTTGTGCAACTAGTTCTGAAATTGAAGCCGCAGAAAATAATCAAGCATTGTCATACTACTTGCCAAACCATACTAATGCAATTAGCTCAGATATTGGTCTCGTTAATGTATTAACTGCTGCAGCTTACAATACTGGTGGAAGCAATGCGAATGTAACAAATATGAATGGTGATATTTTGTGGATTCCTAATGCAACAGCTGCATCTGGAAGTGTTAGTCGTTACGAACTGCAGTATAATGCTAATACGAACACCTTAACCAAGGGAGCGTTCTTAAATAGATATACTGGTTCAAATTACTGGTTAATGGGTGGAGCTTCATCTAATTTATCTGGTGACACTTTCTACCAGTATAATTATGCCAATGATACAAATATTGAACCACTGTCCGTATCAGATATGAGCTGGAATGCAGGGTTAGATGGCTCAATGTATGCTTCTTCAGGTAATGACGCTTACGGTATGCTAAAAGTTACTCCAAATGGTGATGGAACTTACACTAAAACAAAACTTCCTTACTTATTTAATAGAAACCCAACTAACAACAATATTGAAGCGGTTGCAGCAAATGGAAATATATTGACGGCAGACTTGAATTCTGAAGATAATTATTGTTATACTAACACAGGCAATAATACGTATACTAAAGTAAAGTTAGCAAATTCTCCAAAAGGCCAACTTCGTGGTGTAATTTTAGCTGGAGTACAATATGTGTGGGGCCAAAGTAACGCTATGGCTGGTGGAACAACATATATAGGTTTTGATGGTAATGCATTATCTACACAACCAACTATTGCAACTAAGGTTAATATGAATACTTGTACACCAGACTATAGCGGTTTTTTGGTTGGTCATAGTGGTTTTAGCCGTGTTAATGTTTTTAGAGCAACTAATCAATACGCCTTAAGCTATGGTAATGGTGTGGTTCGAGTTGCTAACATTAATACAGTGTCAAATGGTGCAGATGGGAATTAATATTTAGTAAAAAATTAGAGGATAGTTTAAACACTATCCTTTTTTCTTGTTGTGTGCGTCTTGGCAGAGTGTTTATGTTATGCTTATCAGCTTTGTTGATATCAGCTTAAATGTGTTTGCTATAACTTCATAA
>DPRZ01000079.1 GCA_003538525.1 Neisseriales bacterium | reverse complement strand
CCTATAATTTATACCTATGGTGGAGGGCAGGGATTGAATAGTTTATTTCAATCTATGTCTATTTTATTTGATTTTACTAAGCACACTGAAATACAGTGGATGGGGCGAATCGCTGGATTATTAGGCGTTATTTGGATTTCAATGTCTGGGTTCGCATCACGGGGTAAGGACGGCTCTCCTGGTGCAATTGATTGGACGTGGTTTTTACGATTTGCGATGATTTGGATTGTACTCATAGTACCAAGAACACAAGTGGAAATTCAAGATCGAATAACTAAAGCTACGTACTCCGTGTCTGGAGTTCCTTGGTCATTAAGTATTTTTGGCTGGTTCACTTCGACATTTGGGGACGGGTTAACTTCCATGTATGAAAATGTACTTGGCGGTGGCATGAATACGGCAACGTCCTATAGTGGAAATGGTGTTGCATTTGGTTCGAGTTATTATAATAGTTTACCTAAAATAGCACGATTTGATGGTGTTAGCTCAACTAAAGTTGTATTCCCGTTTATACAAGAATGCCTAGTTCCTGCTGCTGGACCAATTAATTCTAGATGGAGTGGTGTTACAAAGGAGGCTCTATTAACAACACCCAGTTATAGAGCCTTAGTTCAAGGGTTAAGTACGAATTTTTTAGAAAATAGATATGTAAATGTAGATGGGGCTTCAGTAACTTGTCTTACACTTCGAGATCAAGTTTTAGCCCAATGGGATGCAAATAGCCTATTGTTAATGTCTCAAATGGGGATGGGTGAGTCTAAGATTGAAAACCTTGATCAAGCTTACATATTGCAAGCAACAACGCAGCAATCTAACTCATTGAGACAGGCTATGATGATGAATGCGATTCAAGACGCTGTAGCTGCTGGTGCGGTTCAATGGGGTGATGCAGCTATGGCAGATTCAATGTATCAAGCTCAAGCGCAATATCAGCAAGTCACGGCTTGGCGACAAGGTAGTCAACTTGCATCTGTTTCATTAGTTTGGATGCATATAGTTGGTGAGTCAATGGTCTATGCCTTATTTCCATTGTTGATATTTCTAATGCTGTTACCAATGGGCTTCACTGTCATAATGGTTTATCTAAGGATTTTATTTTGGCTACAGATGTGGCCAGTGTTATATGCGGTTTTAAACTGGATTATTGCCATTTACGCAACATCTCAAAGCCAACAATTAGCAATGCAATATGGTGGGTTTACAATGAGTGATTTTTATAAAATTGGCGATATGAATGATGGCGTTGTTGCCGCAGCTGGGTACTTAAGCACGATGGTGCCGATTTTATCTTGGATGTTGCTTAATCAAGCTGGAGCATTTATTTCAAGTGTAGCTGGCTCAATTAGTGGCTCAGTAAGTAACACCGCGGAATCAGCTGGCAAACAGGAGGCGCTTGGAAGCATGGACGTTAACCGTGTTACAGTTTCTCAAAGAACGGTTAGCTCAAATACTCATATGGGGGAAAGTAGAACAACCGTACATGGTGTAAGTGGTGAGGTTTCAACAATTGGCAATGGTAACAACAGTGTAACTACAACCAAATCTGGAGCATTAGATAATAAAATGACCACTTCAGTTGATTATAACAAGGTAGCCACAAATCAAGTTTCAAATCAAATCCAGGCTCTTTCTAATGAATCTGGAACTCAAAGTGAGCAATGGAATCAGATTAGATCCTCTGCTCATAATGCTAGTTTGGCTAATCAAGGAGGTAATAGTAAAAGTAGTGGTGATGGCGGTAAAGCTGCGGCTAATTTAAGTAAATATGAAGAGCTGGCTGGTAATTTAGCTGCAAGTGGCAGATGGATGAATACAGCTGAACTAGGTTTAAAAATACTGGGTAGTGGAGCGTCAAGTCAAGTTCAATATGGTGTTGAAGGTAAAATGTCGTCTGCAGCTGGTGCAAAATATGCTTACGATTTACAGGCGTTTAAGGACTTTACTAACCAGCATAAATCATCTCTTGAAGCTTCATTAGGTGACACGTTTCAAAATTCTCAAGGGTTGGCTGACTCGTCAAGTAAAACAACCCAAGCGGCTTTAAATTTAATTGATACGAATAATAATTTACAGTCAACGGGTAGCACACTAAAAACTAACGGTGATTTTGCATTTAATCAGCATTTACAACGTGATTTAGGAATGTCAGGAAAAGAAATTAATGATATGCAAATGAATGAGCCAACTAAGTTTAATCAATTGGCTGAGACTTATGCTAAAGATGTGTTTGTTCCTAAGGTTATTGGCGATAGCCATGATTATTCTGTGAAAAATGTTGATGTTGCTGGAACAAGAGCAAAGATTACCAAATTATCACAAACGTATTCAAATAATGGTGCTGTTGATAAAGTTGGTGCAAATGCTCAAGGCGTTATCAATACAGAGCAAGCGACTGTAACAGGTGGGGGGCTAGAAGTTGGCGGTGCATATAACTCTTCTAAATCCAAATGGGATACTAATAAAAGTGAAGTTGCTGGAGCTGTATTAGCAAAAACTGTATCAAATGCTGGGAGTGCCGTATTTGATGCTGCTACCATACCAATTGGCAAGGAAATTAAGAAGTCTGGTGAAAAACAAAGAACCAAAATTGTTAATGGCGCTACAGGAACCTCTAAAGCTGGTGGTGTTACTTGGGGTGCGCCGAAAAAATGATTAAAACCATATGTTCTACTTGCGTATTTAGTATTTTTATGTTATAATGTGTAGTATAAATTAATACTAATTGGAGTCGTAAAATGGAAGCATTTTTGTTAGGGATTTTAGTTATGTCACCGATGATAATTTGGTGGCTATATACTTGGAATAAGGCACGTAAATGTTCTATTAAAGCGACTGATGTACAGGCTAAGGCGTACCATGAAGAAATGGAAGTAAGAAGAACAGATGCTCGCTTTTCTTATCTTTCTGAAAATCAGTGGAGTTTATTTAAAGAAGATTAAATTTTAGCAAAAGCCCAGTAATGGGCTTTTGTTTTGTGTTTAGCGTGGTGTCTATAATATACAGTGTAAATTAATACTTATTGGAGCGATAAAATGGAAGAATTTTTGTCTGATCTGCTTTAAGTTGTTCAAGGTGTTTTAAACTGTATTTAAACAGCTTAATGTGGTTTTAACTGTTTGATTGAAAAATTGAGCGCTTTTAATATACATATATATTACAGTGTAATATGAATTTAACTTAAATTTACGTTGGTGTTTAAACCTGTTTAATCCTGCATTAAAACATCATAATATGAATTAATTAAATTTAATTTTGATGTTTCAGGGTGTTTTATACTGTTTTGATGTGTTTAAATGTGGTGTAGGGTGAAAAGGCTGACAATTTGAATTGCCAGCTTACTTCGGTCGATGTTGCTTCCCAGCAGAGCATCAATTAGATCGATTGTAGCACATGAGAGGTTACTTTGGGGATAAATCCCACGGGGCATGGGGTGTGAAACCCCATAAGATTTATTTACAAAATTTTGCAATTTGATTTGAATAGTGGTAATATAGAGGGTAAGAAGATAGGCCGCGGATACGGCCTACCTAAGTGTAGTAATTATTTAAGACGTTTACTACATGATTTCTTCTTGAAAATTTTGAGCCGGATAGAGAGTTGGATTCTCACTCCGGCTTTTTTCATAATTAGAAGAAACCCAATCACCGCTGTACTCAGCATGATTAGCTCCTATAACAGGTTAATCAAACATCGCCCTGGCGAATGACGACAATGTCAGCCACAAGGGCGACACGTCTAGTTTTATATTGCTATAAAACTGCGATATTGTAGCATGCGTTATCATATTCTAATGTATTTACTTGGTGAATAATTAGCAATAGAAGTTTGTGTTATAATATTGACCATAGGAAAATTTAAAATAACGTTTAATAAATTAAATATAAAGGAAAAGGTATCAAATTTACTGGCGAAATCTTACGTAGAAAAGCAGGTAAAGCAGCAGGTAAATAATATAATTCGTAGAGTAAATAACAAAATTCAAGATATAAAAAAATGG
>DPRZ01000131.1 GCA_003538525.1 Neisseriales bacterium | reverse complement strand
TGTTTTTGTGTGTAGGTTTAGGTGGTGCGTGGGGATTTGTAATGCATACATTTTTTAGTGAAATTACAACTAAATTAATTGGTTGGCAGCCAAGTCCTTTTGAGTTTGAAGTAGCTCTGGCTAATTTGGCTTTAGGTTTGGTTGGCATTATAGCGGTGTTTGCTAATAATTCCTTTAAAAGTGCCGTAGTTATTGTTACAACTGTATTTTTATGGGGTGCAGCCACAGGGCATATCCATCAAATTATCGCAGCTCATAATTTTAACCCAGGTAATGCTGGTACAATATTATGGACAGACATATTAATACCTTTATGCTTAATTCTGGCACTGGTTGTTGTTTCATGTAAAAATAGGCCAGAAAAAGGAAGTTATATAACTAATAGATAAATGTACTATTTCATCTGTTTGGGTTTAATTCTTCGTAACTTGATGCGCCTTAGTGTTTTTCGGTATGCCTAGAAGTAAAAAAACAGCTTTGTGGTGGAGAGTTCTGTAGTAGCGGCTATTTTGCTGCTGCGGTCGCTCAAGATGGAAATTAAGCAAACATAAACAAACAATATGGAAAACCAAGGGAAGAATTAACATAAAAAACTTCACGAGAAAAACAATTAGTATTATTTGGATGGATACCGTGGTTGCTTGCGGCGCGTAGGTAGATTGTAAATCAATGTGTTGTATAAATAAGTGTGTAACATCAGTTAATAACGATAATGGTGAGCAGAGATTTTGTTTAACCATAGTTTAATCATCGGGAGGCTAAATTAGTGCAGAGAATTACAACGAAAATAATTATTGGAGTTCTGTTGATAGGTGGGATGCAAATTAGTCAAGCACAAACTACAAAACATCATTCAAATTCAGCCTCAAAGCATAAAGTCCAGCAAAAGAGAATCATCACCAAAGCACATAGTGATGATTATATGGATGGAACGGCAAGTTATTATGCGAGAAAATTTGCAGGACATAAAACTACTAGTGGACATCATCTTGACATGGATGGATTTACCGCGGCTCATCCAACGCTTCCAATGGGAACCAAATTAAAAGTTACTAATTTACGCAATAATAAGATTGTCTATGTTGAAGTTAACGATCGAATGCCAAAATCTAGTGGGCATGTGATTGATTTAACTACTGCTGGTGCACAACAAATTGGAATTAATGGTCTTGGTCAAGTTCATTTGGATGTTATTGAGAATGGCGTGTTTAATAACGTAATCAATGGTGAAATTTCTAAGGTATTAATTTCTGCAAATCCGTTATTGTCTGAGAGTCAAGCACTAAGTATTGCTAATCAATATACCGTATCAACAAGTAATTCTGAGTCAAATAGTCAAACTACAAAGGATGCAACTAATTAATGGATAAAAAATTGAAAATTATTTTTGCGGGAACACCTGAAATTTCGCGGCTGGTACTGGCTAATATTTTGAGCTCGGGTTTTCAAGTTGATTTGGTCTTAACGCAACCTGATCGTCCAGCTGGGCGGGGTATGAAATTAACTCCATCACCAGTTAAACAATTGGCTTTAGAGCAAGGCATTGAAGTTTTTCAACCTTTGGGATTTAGAAAAGATCCGCAAAATTTAGCTAAAATTCGTGAACTCGCTCCTGATTTGATCGTAGTTGTGGCGTATGGTATAATTTTACCACAGGAATTATTAGATATTCCGCGCCTAGGTTGTATAAATATTCATGTTTCCTTGCTACCGCGTTGGCGTGGTGCAGCACCAATTCAACGTGCAGTACTGGCTGGCGATGAATATAGTGGCGTTACCATTATGCAGATGGACGCAGGTTTAGATACTGGTGATATGTTAATTGTTGAAAAAATAAAATTATCTGATACAGAGACTTCTGCAAGTTTGCATGATAAACTTGCTCAGATTGGGGTACAAAAAATTGTTGAATTTTTGCAAAATCCAGAGCAGTATGTACCTCAAGTGCAAAGTGAGGATGGTGTAAGTTATGCACATAAATTAGATAAAGAAGAGGCACGGATTAATTGGAGCGAAGAGGCTTGCGAAATTGAACGTAAAATTCGCGGCTATAACCCATTTCCTGGAGCCCACGGTTATTTAGATGGTGTGTTGCATAAATTTTGGAGTGGTGAAGTTTTACAAATTGAACATAATGAGTCGCTGCACGGAACTATTTTGCGCGCAAATGCTGATCAATTATGGATTGCCTGTGGTGGACAGAGCGTTTTGGCAATTAATGAAATTCAAGAAGCTGGAAGTAAGCGTAAAAATACTGCGCAATATTTGCAAAATAAGCCAGACTTAGTTGGCAAAATTTTCAAAAGTGAGAATTTATCATGAATAATGAAATTAAAACTTATGCATTGATGGCAGCAATTATTGCCTTATTTGTGGTGATTGGCGGATTAATTGGCGGTAAGGGTGGCATGCTATTGGCATTGCTATTTGGTGGTGCACTAAATTTCTATGCCTATTGGAATTCAGCTGATATGGTACTGAAAATGTATCAAGCTCAAGAAGTTAGTCCACATAATGCCGCTGACTTATATCAAATGGTAGCTGAATTAGCTAGTCGGGCCAATTTGCCAATGCCTAAAGTATATGTGATTAATGAAGATCAAGCCAATGCTTTTGCAACTGGACGTAATCCTGAACATGCGGCGGTTGCGTTTACCACCGGGATTATGCGGGCTTTAAGCTATGCCGAATTACGTGGTGTTGCGGCGCATGAATTATCACATGTTAAGCATCGTGATATTTTGCTCTCAACTATTTCGGCAACCGTGGCAGGAGCTATTTCTGCGGTGGCAAATATGGCGATGTGGTTTGGTGTACGTGATGAAAATGGTAATCGCAATTGGATGGCAGGCCTATTAATTGGGATTTTTGCACCCTTAGCTGCCGCAGTAATTCAAATGGCGATTTCACGCTCACGTGAGTATTTAGCTGATCAAGGTGCGGCTGAATTAACCAATGATCCATTGGCATTAGCTTCAGGATTACGTAAAATTGAAAATATTGCGCGTGGGGTACAGTTTCAAACAGCAGAAGAGCATCCTGCTACCGCACAAATGATGATTATTAATCCTTTATCTGGTTCGGGTAGAGATAATTTGTTTTCCACGCACCCAGCGACAGCTAATCGAATTATGCGTTTGGAAGATATGGCACGTCGCTTGGGGCAATTAAATTAACAGAAAGGTTTTATGATGAATAATAAGTACAAATTAAGTAAATTAACAGTAGTCTGTTTAACGGCACTGGTTTTAAATGCTTGCACGGCATTAGTTGTGGGTGGAGTTGCAGCAGGTGCAACGAGTGGTGCTGCAGTTGCCAGTGATCCACGCAGTTCAAGTGGAGTTTTTGATGATCAAGGCTTGCGTAGTAAAGTTGCGGATGCAATTAATGCAACTATTCCTGGTAATAATGTTGAAGTTACAAGCTATGATAAAAACATTCTTTTAACTGGGCAAGTGTTAACTAATGACAATAAATTAAAAGCCGAACAAATGACACGTCAAGTACCAAATGTTAATAAAGTTTATAACCAAATTGAAATTGGCGCCAGTCAAAGTGCTTCGCAGACGAGCAAAGATGCATACTTAACTTCAGTTATTAAATCAAATATGCTGTTTTCAAAAGGTGTTAGTAGTAACGATGTGAAAGTTGTAACAAGTAATGGTACGGTTTATTTAATGGGTATGATTGATCCATATCAAGCCAAGAAAATGACACAAGCGGCGCGCGAAGTCGATGGTGTTAAAAAAGTAGTGGCTTTATTTGAACTCCCTCCTCAATAATCAATAGGAAAGATTATGTGTAAATTATTAAAAATAATGTTAATTAGTGGTGGCTTATTAAGCGGATTAGTGGCTTGTGCAAATAATTCTTCACCAACCACGCCAGATAAATCTACGGTTGATGCGCCTGCTTCCATTGATGATAGCTCAATTCAATCTAAATTATCCGCGAAATATTCAAATAGCGATAATTTCCCGAATAGCAATATTTATGTGGATGTGTTTAATCGTACGGCTTTACTAACTGGACAGGTTAAAGATCAAGCCCAAAAAGATTTCGCAGAAAATATTGCACGGGGTTATCCTGGTGTGGTGAAAATTTACGATTATGTTGATGTTCGTTTGCCATCTTCGTTTAGTGCGCGGAGTAAAGACTCAATGATTACAGCGCAACTTAAAACCCAATTATTTGGTGAACCTGGGGTTCCTAGTGGTGGTGTAAAGGTTGTGACCACGAATGCGGTAGTGTATATGCTGGGTGTGGTTAACCAGGATCAGGCTGAGTCGGCAACTCGAATTGCTGCTAGCGTGGGTGGTGTGGATAAGGTCGTAACGTTGTTTGAATATCTGAATTAACTTTACAACAATCTAGGTTAGGGTAAGCAATGCATCCACATAAACAAATTGGTGATGAGGCTGAAAATCGTGCCTTGGATTATTTGCGCCAGCACGGGTTGTATTTAGTTCAAGCTAATTTTTTCTCACGTTTTGGAGAGATTGATTTAATTATGCGTGATGCGGAGGGCTATGTTTTTGTTGAAGTTAAACAGCGTAAAGCGGGGCTGAATCATGCAATTGAAAGCATAACTCCAGCCAAGCAACGTAAATTAGTTCAAACCGCACAATATTTTTTAATGAAATTAGGCAAAGATGTTAATTGTCGCTTTGATGCGGTGGTGTTAGGTGCGCATGATGAAATTGAGTGGCTTAAGAATATTATAATTTTGTGAATTAAAGAATGAGATTCTAAGCGGCATGTAGATATAATTTTGGAGGTGAAAATGGATATTAAACAGTTGATTCAAGATAACTTTAGTCAAAGCATTGCAACTAAGCAGCACGCACAATTAACCATGCTTGAGCCAATCGCGGATGCAGTTAATTTGATTGTTGCAGCATTTCAAAATGGTAAAAAAATGTTGATTTGTGGTAATGGTGGGTCGGCGGCGGATGCACAACATTTTGCGGCGGAGTTTACTGGACGCTTTGAAATTGAACGTACACCGTTGCCTGCGATTGCTTTGACAACGGACACTTCGGCTTTAACTGCGATTGGTAACGATTATGGTTTTGAGGTGGTTTTTTCTAAGCAAGTTGAAGCACTCGGGCAAGCAGGGGACATTTTATATGCCATTTCAACTTCAGGTAATTCGCTAAATGTGCTTAAAGCAATGGAAGTTGCGCGCGCAAAAGGCATGGATGTTATTGCGATGGTAGGACGCGACGGTGGGAAAATTGCGCAACAGTTAACAGGTAAAGATGTTAATCTGTGTGTGCCTGTTGAGCGTACTGCGCGGATTCAAGAAGTGCACTTACTAACCCTACATACTATTTGTGATGCGGTTGACACCTTGATGTTTAAATAATAAATCCAGCAATGTTGTTGATTAATTAAGTTTGAAATAGCTAAAGTATTCTCAGAATACTTTAGCTATTCGGTTGAATATTTAATACTTAGAATAAATGGACTAATTTATGCAACGCTGGATTAAAATTGGTGTTTTGTTAACGTTTAGTCAATTAGCGCTGGCTAATGACTTGATCAGTGCTTTCCCAATGGAAAGTTATAACCAAAATGTTGCAAGTTGGATTAAGCCAACGGATCTAGATTATGATAAACCTTTGCGGTCTAAAGAATATCAGCAACAACGTTATGCTGAATTTTATCAACGTTATTATGCGAGCAGCGCTGAAAGTTCCTTATCTCCATGGGGCAGTAGCTATGTTAATTTGCTCTTGTCTCAGTCTGAAAATCAAAATATTCTTACTCAAGAATCACAAATAATTACTGAATTTAAAACTAATCACCTGACTAATCCCAAAAAAATCGCTTATGGTGAGAATTATCGTCCATATGATGCACGCTGGTTTGCCAAAATTAGTGCCAATATGGATTTGGCAGGTGTGACTTCGCTAAAATATTCAAGTAGTAATCGCGCGATTGCCGTGGATAATTTATTTGTGCGGACATTGCCAACCATGGATCCGCTTTTTTACAGTTCCAAAATTGCTGGTGAGGGTTATCCATTTGATAATCTTCAAGAAACTGCGCTGTTTATTGGAATGCCGCTGTATATAATTAAACAAAGTTTGGATAAAGAGTGGTCATTAGTAATTGCATCCGATGATATTGGTTGGGTGAAAACAGCTGGTTTAGCTCGAGTTAATGATAGATTTATTAAGAATTGGCAAAAAGCAGCTAAAGCTGGTGTAATTGCAATTACTCAACAAAGCACGCTGGTGGATAAATTGGGGAGATTTAGAGCAATGGTTTATAATGGTATTAGTCTGCCGTTAAGTAAGCAAACTAGCGCAAATTATGAAGCATTGATTCCAGTGGCGAATCTACAGCGTGAGGCACAGATTCTACCCGTGCTAGTACCAAAATCAGCTGCCGCGGTGATGCCGTTGACGTTAACGCCGCACAATATTGCGAATATTATGCAATCGCAAATTGGTAAACCTTATGGTTGGGGTGGGATGTTTTTTGATTATGATTGTTCAGCAGAAACTAAAGCCTTGTTTACCCCATTTGGGATTTATTTACCGCGTAATTCACAATTTCAATCGAGTGCGGGTAAAACCATAGTTTTGGATCAACTTTCTAGTGCTGAGCGTGAGCAATATTTAATTAAAAATGGGCATAAATTATTGACCTTGGTACAAATTCCAGGGCATATTATGCTGTATATTGGCAATTATGCTAATCCAAATTCGCTTAATCATGAAACTATTGCAATGAGTTATCAGAATATTTGGGGCTTGCGTACCCGTGAAAATAACTCGCGTGCGGTGCTAGGTGGTTCAGTGATTTTTCCGTTACTCGCAGAATATCCTGAAGATCCGCAGTTGCTATCTTTTTATGATCAAGCCGCTCGAAGTAAGTTTAGGTTAATTTATTTAGATCAAGTCGCAGATAAGTAATTAAAATTTAAGCGTGTAGAGTTGTTTGATTTTAGCGTGTGAATAGTTTCTCATTTAGTGCGAATAATTTATTTAGGATTAATTATGAATTGGCTGAAAATATTAAATAACCCGAATTTAATTCAAACGGGGATTTTAATTGATGGTGTGTGGTTAACTGGTGAACGTGAACTGTTTGCGGTAACTAATCCGTTTGATGAGCAAGTTATTGTGCAACTTGCAAAGGCTACGCCACAAGACTTAGCTGCTGCAGTTATCAGTAGTCAGAATGCGTTTAATCATTGGCGGCAAATTACAGCGAAAGAGCGTAGTAAAATTTTACGCCGTTGGTATGATTTGATTGTCGCAAATGCCGATGATTTAGCGTTGATTTTAACGCTGGAACAAGGTAAACCTTTAGCTGAGGCTAAAGGCGAAATATTGTATGGCGCAAGTTATTTAGAATGGTATGCTGAAGAAGCGAAACGTTTAAATGGTTACAGTGTTCCTGCTAATAATTCACAGCACAGAATTATGGTAAATCTTGAACCAATTGGTGTGTGTGCTGCAATTACGCCGTGGAATTTCCCGAATGCGATGCTGGCGCGCAAAGTTGCACCAGCTTTAGCGGCTGGGTGTACGATGATTGCCAAGCCCGCCAGCCAAACGCCGTTATCTGCGAATGCGCTCGCTTATTTAGCCTTAGAAGCTGGTGTTCCAGCTGGGGTATTTAATGTTTTACACGGACATAGTGGACAAATTGGTGAATTTTTGTGTCATAACCTACAAGTACGTAAATTAAGTTTTACTGGCTCGACCGAAGTTGGGATTTGGCTCTATCAAAATTGTGCAAATTCAATGAAAAAACTCTCTTTAGAATTGGGTGGAAATGCGCCATTAATTGTTTTTGAAGATGCTGATTTAGAGGTGGCGGTTAATGGGATTATGCAGAGTAAATTTCGCAATAGCGGTCAAACCTGTGTCTGCTCAAATCGTATTTTGGTTCATGAATCAATTAAAGATGCCTTAATTGCAAAACTTCAGCCACAGATTGCACGCTTAAAATTAGGCGATGGTTTAGATGCTACAACCAGTAATGGACCGTTGATTGATAATAAGGCCATGATACATGTTCAAAGTTTAGTTGCCGATGCGCTGGCTAAAGGTGCTCAGTTGCTCTGTGGTGGACAATCTCGTGCCGATCTTGGGGTGAATTTCTTTGAACCAACGTTAATCGATTGTCATCATTCAAACGTACGGATATTTAAAGAAGAGATTTTTGGACCTGTTTTAGCCATTTATACGTTTAGTGACGAAACCGAAGCGCTAGAATTAGCTAATCAAACGGAATATGGTTTAGCGAGTTATGTATTTACTCAGGATATTGGACGTATTTATCGCATGAGCGAGCAATTGGCTTATGGGATGGTTGGTGTAAATACGGGCTTAATTTCTGCTGAAAATGTACCATTTGGTGGTGTCAAGATGTCGGGACTTGGGCGAGAGGGTGGTAGCTCAGGGATTAAAGAGTATTTAGTTGAAAAGTACGTCTGCCTAAATCTTTAAATTAAATGCCTACCTGTGTTAAAAATGAGGTAGGCATAAACTTTATGCTTATGCGCTAGCATGGGCTTTAACAAAATCTAAAACTTCCTGTGCATGTCCTTCAACTTTTACTTTATGCCACTCTTGGATTAAATTACGCTTTTCATCAAAAACAAATGTGCTTCGTTCAATTCCGCGTACTGCTTTACCATACATGGTTTTATCGCGCATAACATTAAATAAATTACACACCGTTTCCTCAGGATCGGCAAGTAATTGATGCTGTAAGGTATGTTTTTTTTGGAAATTACAATGAGTCACATGTTTATCGCGTGAAATTCCCAAAACTTCAAACCCTGCTGCCTTAAATTCGGGATAGAGTCGGCTAAAGTCTTGATTTTCAACGGTGCAACCAGGAGTATTGTCGCGCGGATAGAAAAATAAAACTAACGGTTTATTTAATTGGCTGAATGTAAATTCGCCACCTGTGGTGATCGGTAAAGTAAAGTCTTGTTGCATGGGTTAATCCTTATCAAATTAGTCAACTATTGCGTTATTATACTTGAGTAATTAAATTATCGCGATATTTTTTAAACTAAATCTAATTTGCCATAATAACATAAGTTAATTTAAAAATATTCGACGCCAATCGCTTTACGTACTTCATACAAAGTCTGGGCGGCAACTGCTTTGGCTTTAAGTGAGCCTTGGCGGAGGATTTCCATAACAGCGGCTTTATCTTGAGCAAATTCGGCACGGCGTTCGCGAATTGGGCCAAATTTAGCTTCTAATACTTCGAGTAAATAACGTTTGACTTTCATATCACCGAGACCACCACGTTGGTAATGAGCTTTCATTTCTGCTACTGTGGCTTTATCGGTTGCAAAAATATCTAAATAGGCAAATACCATATTTCCCTCGATCTTACCTGGATCTTCAACGCGAATATGTTCAGGATCGGTAAACATTGACATAACTTTCTTTTTGAGCGTATCGGCATCATCACCCAAATAAATGCAATTACCTAATGACTTGCTCATTTTAGCTTTGCCATCGAGACCAGCCAAACGCGCATTGGTTGATAGTAGGGCTTTGGTTTCAACTAAGACATCACCATAAATATTATTAAACTTGCGCACAATTTCATTGGTTTGTTCAATTACGGGTAATTGATCTTCACCAACTGGCACTACGGTGGCTTTAAAAGCGGTAATATCTGCCGCTTGCGAGACAGGGTACATTAAAAAACCAGCTGGGACTTCTGCGCCATAGCCTTTTTGCTGCATTTCGCTTTTGACGGTTGGATTGCGTTGTAAACGTGCCACCGAGACTAAATTAAGGTAAAACATGGTTAATTCATTTAGCTCTGGAATTGCCGATTGAATAAAGAGCGTGGTTTTACTTGGATCTAAACCAACCGCTAAATAATCTAGCGCTACCTCAATTACATTTGAGCGTACTTTGTCAGGATTGTCGGCATTATCGGTTAAGGCTTGCATATCGGCAATCATAATAAATTGCTCATGGCTGTCTTGTAAGCGCACGCGATTTTCTAATGAGCCAACGTAATGACCTAAGTGAAGTTGTCCAGTTGGGCGATCGCCAGTTAAAATGATGGGTTTATTTTGTGTCATTTAGTGCTTCCTCTTGAGCAGTTTCTTGTTCTTCAGCTTCGACAAATTCGCTAATCCATTGTTCCCATAGTTCAGGAGTTTCTAGGCTAATTACGCCCATTTTGCCACTGCGGAAATCTTGAATCACAATTTCGCTAATTTTCTGGCGGTCAATTTTGCCACCAGCAATCATACATCCACGTTTGTTGGCTAATAAATCCAGCAAATTATCAGGTCTTAAGGTTAAATGTTCGGGTTTTAATTTATAGCGAGCGCTAAAGCCTGCTTGATATTTACTAGTTTGTAAGAGCTCAATTAGATATAAAGCTAATAATTCTTCATCTAAAGCATTGCGCCCAATACTATTACAAATGGCTAAATGATAGCCAATTTGCGGGTAACGTATTTTTTGCCACATCATACCAGGTGTATCAAAAATAACAAAAGTGTCATTTAAGTAAAGGCGTTGGTTGGCTTTAGTCACTGCTGGAACATCACCAGTTTTAGCGGCTTTTTTGCCGACTAATTGATTAATTAAGGTTGATTTGCCAACATTGGGAATCCCTGTAATCATCACGCGTAAAGGCTTTTCAAAGCTTGTGCCGCGTGCTGGAGCCAGCTTTTTACATAATTGGATAATTTTATCGCGTTGTTTTTTATTGTCTTTATCGCCAAGTATTGCGAGAGTATTTTCTTGTTGGTTAAAATATTCTAGCCAAACTTTGCTAACTTCTGGATCCGCTAAATCGCTTTTATTTAAAATGCGGATGGTGCGCTTAAAGCGAATGATATTTTGAATCAATGGATTGCAGCTTGAGAATGGTGCACGTGCATCAAGTAATTCAATTACAATATCAATTTCTTCGCTAAGTTCTTGAAGTGCCTTTTTGGCCTTGTTCATATGCCCAGGAAACCACTGGATTGCCATATTCTGTCCTTTGTGTAAATTAGCCAAGATTTTACCATATTCTGCGTGACCACTCGGCTGGAACTAAGTTGGTATTTAGTAGCGTAGCGGTTTAAGTTTACAAATGTCCGAAAAATTGGACACTTTGCTGCTGTTAGAATGATGCATAAAATGTTATAATATACCTCTTATCCTGTTGGAATACAAATATTTAAAGGGGTCGTATGAATAATTTGAAAGTCCTAGCTGCCTTAATTGGTGTCGGGCTAGTCGGTTGTAGTAGTTTTGAAAGTAATTTACATAGTAAAACCATGGGTCCAGAAAAAGTATTACCAAGTTATGTTTCCGCAGATAAAAAAGCTATTAGCACAGCTGATGCTGATTTTGTTAAGCAATTGGATGATACCGACTTAATGGTTGCTAATTCATCCCAAGTTTTAAATTTAATTGAGTCAAGCAGTACCCTAAAGTGGAAAATTAATAATAACGTTCAAGCAATAAAATCCCTAAATTTACCGGTGTTGGATATTAATTATCAAAATAGTAATTTAGCGTATTATCCATTATTAAATGCAAATTTAAAGGCTATAATTCCTGC
>DPRZ01000164.1 GCA_003538525.1 Neisseriales bacterium | reverse complement strand
GCTGCTAGCGTAATCGCTTCCTGCCAAGTCGCAACGTGTTCTTGAAGTTGAATAGTTTCAATAGTTAATAATTTAGTCAGCATATTACAACCTTAATAAAAATAAGCTCAAGCCAAAAAGCCTTCATAAAATAAAGGCTGATTATATAATTTAACCAGCCTTTATTGAATGAGTAAAATTACACAATTACTTGTTGATATAAATCAAAATATTTCTGTGCTGCAGCATCCCAACTCAAATCTTGCAACATGGCAAATTTTTGAACCTTTTTCCATTCAGTTTTACGTGCAAATAATGCAAAAGCACGTCGCGCCGCTGAATTAAAGCCAGCTACGTCAAAATTTTCAAAGACAAAACCAGTTGCAGTTTCATCTGCAAGATTTTCCAATGAACAATCCGTCACCGTATCAGCCAATCCACCTACCTTATGTACTAGTGGTAAGGTACCGTAAATCATACCGTATAATTGAGTCAATCCACACGGCTCAAAGCGTGAAGGAACCATTATTACATCACTTCCAGCCACCAAACGATGCGCATGATTTTCATCATAACCTAATTGTACTGCAACCGATTCAGGGTATTTAATTGCAAGCGCTTCAAATGCATTTTCAATTGCTGTTTCACCAGAACCCAAAATAGCAATTTGCCCACCACGGTTAATTATATCAAGGATTCCATCGACAACCAAATGTAAACCCTTTTGTTCGGTTAAGCGGCTAACAATGGTAAATAACGGAAATTCATTTTGAACTTTTAATCCCGTATATTCTTGTAACGCCGTTTTACATTTAGCTTTACCTACCATAGAACGTGAACTAAATTTGCTCGCAATTATCGGATCAATTTCAGGGTTCCATACTGCAGGATCAACACCATTTAGAATACCAACTAAGTCTTGGCTCTTTGCACCTAATAACCCACTTAAACCACAGCCCTGTTCAATACCCTGAATTTCATGAGCATAGGTTGGACTTACCGTAGTTAATTTATCAGAAAAATATAAGCCAGCTTTAAGAAATGAAACTTGACCAAAAAACTCTAACCCATTGACGTTAAAGAAATAATCAGGTAATTCCAATTCACCAAAAACATGCGCAGGAAATAATCCTTGATAAGCTAAATTATGCACGGTTAAAATAGTTCCAGCTAATTTACGCCCAGTATGCATCTCTGCAACCTTAATATACGCGGCAGCTAATCCAGCATGCCAATCATGACCATGAACAACTTGTGGCGTCCAAGTACTATCCAGCCCAGTTGCTAAGTTTGCAGCTACCCAACCAAGCAAAGCAAACCGACGATAATTATCAGGATATGGTTGATTATTGGTATCAGAATATGGATTACCTAAACGATCAAACAATCCTGGTGCATCAATGATATAAGCCTCAATCTCAGTATTGGAAATTTTACCTTGTAATAACCTAACGCTACTGGCACCAAATTTATTTGGTAATTCAACAACTAGTTGTGTATCCTTAATTCCCTGCATAAAAGCTGGAAAGCCAGGTACTAAAACACGACCATCACAACCTAATTTAGCCAACGCAGGAGGCAATGCACCAGCAACATCAGCCAATCCACCAGTTTTTAATAATGGAAAAAGTTCACTACATACATGAAGTACACGCATGAGTCTCTCCTTATAAGAATAAAAAACGAGGCCTTAATCGGCCTCATTTAGATTAAAGTTTTGCTAACATGGTTGCAGTTACTAAAACCACACCTGTTTCTGTACGTTCAAATCGCTGAGCATCAAATTCAGCATCTTCACCAATAACCATACCTGCAGGTATTACACATCCACGATCAATAACTACTTTAGTTAAGCGTGAACCTGCTCCAATAACGGCATCTGGCAAAATAACCACTTGATCTAACTTACAAAATGAATTCACTCTTACATTTGAGAATAAAACCACATGTGACAAATTAGAACCAGAAACAATACAGCCACCTGAGACTAAGGTATTATAAGCAACACCATGCACACCATCATTATTTGGAATAAATTTGGCTGGCGGTAATTGGTGTTGATGCGTCCAAATTGGCCAATCTTTATCATATAAGTTTAAATCAGGTTTATTTGAAGCTAAATCTAAATTACCAGCCCAGAATGCATCAATCGTACCTACATCGCGCCAATATGGTTCACCATTAGCACGTTGAACACAAGACAAACCAAATGGATGAGCTAACGCACGTCCTTCACTAACCACCCGTGGAATAATATCTTTACCGAAATCATGTGATGACTCCGGATTAAGAATATCTTCATCTAATAATTGGTATAAATATTCGGCATTAAAAATATAAATTCCCATACTCGCTAATGAAATTTGATCATTTCCAGGAATGGTTGGTGGATTTTCAGGTTTTTCAACAAAACTCTTAATATTACGTTCTTCATCAATACCCATAACACCAAAGGCAAAAGCTTCTTTACGAGGAACTTCAATACAACCAACTGTACAACCAGCACCATTTTCAACATGGTCTAACAACATCACTGAATAATCCATCTTATAAATATGATCACCAGCAAGAACTATCACATACTCAGGAGCATATGAACGCAAAATATCAATATTTTGATAAACCGCATCAGCCGTACCACGATACCAATGTTCTTCATTTACACGTTGTTGTGCAGGTAATAAATCGACAAACTCACCCTGTTCACCACGTAGAAAGCTCCAACCCCGTTGCAAATGACGTAATAAAGAATGTGATTTATATTGAGTTACTACACCAATTTTACGAATTCCTGAATTAATACAATTGGATAGTGCAAAGTCAATAATTCGAAATTTGCCACCAAAATACACCGCAGGCTTAGCACGAGTATCAGTTAATTGTTTCAAGCGTGAACCACGACCACCTGCCAAAACCAATGCCATAGTACGCTTAGGTAATTGACGCGTTATTTTTAAATCTTCTAGTGAATGCTTCATATAATTTCTCCCTTTTAATTACAAGTTAATGATAAAAATCTTAAAATTCAATTAAATTAAGTAACAACAGTTGGTTCCAACATTTTAGTTCGAGTTTTGATTTCAGCAATTTGATCAGCAATTGTAATTAACTCAGCTAAAGCTTGCTGTGTTGGCGTTTCAAATTTAGCTGCATCAGCTTCATATTTTTCTAAATACACGCGAAGTGTCGCACCCTGTGTACCTGTACCTGATAAACGCAAAACGATCCGTGAACCATCAGCAAAAATTAGGCGGATACCTTGTTTGGCTGAAATAGAACCATCCACCGAATCGCTGTAACTAAAATCATCAGCAAGAGTAAGCGTATAACTTCCAAAGCTTTGTCCGACTAAATCATTTAATTTTGCTCTTAATGCCGCCATTAAATCATTAGCCGCAGCACTGTCAATTGCTTCATAATCATGACGAGAATAAAAATTTCGTCCAAATTCCGCCCAATGCTCGTTAACTAATTGATTTACTGATTTATTCGTTACCGCAATTAAATTAAGCCAGAATAACACCGCCCATAAACCATCTTTCTCACGAATATGATCTGATCCAGTACCATAGCTTTCCTCACCGCAGAGCGTAACTTTTCCTGCATCAAGTAAATTACCAAAAAATTTCCAACCGGTTGGTGTTTCATAACAGGGAATACCTAAAGATTTAGCTACCCGATCGGCGGCAGTTGAGGTCGGCATTGAACGAGCAATACCACTTAAACCTGCTTTATATGCTGGAACTAATTTGGCATTAGCTGCTAAAATAGCTAAACTATCTGATGGAGCAACAGGAAGTTTACGACCCACTATCATGTTACGATCGGCATCGCCATCTGAAGCTGCGCCAAATTCAGGTGCATTATCGCCATCCATAACCGCGATTAAATCATGTGCATTAACGGGGTTTGGATCAGGGTGATGACCACCAAAATCTTCTAAAGGTTCGCCATTTACCACCGTACCATGTGGAGCTTGCAAGATTCCTTCAAGAATCCGTCGTGCATATGGACCACCAACCGCACTCATCGCATCAAAACGCATCCTAAAACCACGAGCAAATAATCCTCGTATCGCGTCAAAATCAAAAATCTGCTGCATTAATTCTGCATAATCACTAACTGAATCAATCACATCAACTTGCATTGCTTCAATTTTAAATGAGCCTAATTCATCAAGTTGAATTCCTGAATCTAATTTATCACTAATCACATATTCTGTAATAGTTTGGGTTTTTTCATAGATAGCATCTGTAATTGATTCTGGAGCTGGACCACCATTATTAATGTTATATTTAATCCCGAAATCACCATCTGGACCACCTGGATTATGACTCGCTGACAGCACAATACCACCCAGCGCATTATGTTTGCGAATAATACAACTAACCGCTGGAGTGGATAAAATCCCACCCTGACCAACCAACACTTTAGCAACGCCATAAGCAGCAGCCATTCGTAAAATAGTCTTAATTGCAACTCGATTATGGTAACGCCCATCACCACCAACAACTAAAGTTGCACCTTTAATTCCATCCACAGAATCAAAAATTGATTGGACAAAATTCTCAAGATAACCTGATTGTTGAAAAACCGTCACTTGTTTGCGTAGCCCAGATGTTCCTGGTTTTTGCCCAGCAAACGCCTGCGTTGCTACAGTTTTAATACTCATACTCACTCCAATTGTAAATATTTTTTATATTTATATAAATATATAAATTCTATACCACTGACACATGACAACAGAAGCTTAATTTACTAC
>DPRZ01000279.1 GCA_003538525.1 Neisseriales bacterium | reverse complement strand
GAATCAATTTTGACTCCTGAGGGTCAACAAATCGTAACCAATTTTGTGGAAATCTGTCATGCTCGTTAAATGTATACAAAAATTGAGTCACCGTCAAAATCTTTCACTCGAAGATAGTTATTTAGCCGCTAAAGCGCTACTTAGTGATGTTGATCCAGTTTTAGCTGGTTCTTTTTTAAGTTTACTTCACGCAAAAGGAGAAGTTGCCGATGAATTATTAGGCTTTCACCGTGCACTGACTGAAAGCGGACGAAGTTTAAATTTGGCTTATCCGTTTATTGATATTGTTGGCACAGGCGGGGACAAAGCTGGAACGCTAAATATTTCAACTGGTGGTTCATTATTAACTGCCGCGTGTGGTGTGCCTGTAATTAAGCATGGTAATCGTGCAGTGTCATCGCAATGTGGTTCTGCAGACGTTTTAGCCGAATTAGGTTTTAATCTTAATTTAACCGATGCAGAAATTGCCGATTCAGTGGCTCAGCGTAATTTTGCGTTTTGCTTTGCACCGAATTTTTATCCAATTTTACGTAAATTAAATGACGTGCGTAAAAAATTAGCCACGCCAACAATTTTTAACTTAATGGGTCCACTTTTAAATCCAGCTGGACGTGAACACGTAATTTTGGGTGTCTATAAAGCCGAATATGTAGCGGTAATTGCCGAAGCCTTATTTCGCCTTGGTACGACTAAATCTTTGGTGTTTCATGGCAACGGCTTAGATGAATTAAGTTGCTTGGATACATTGCAGGCTAAATTAGTTACCCGTGATTCAATTAGTGATATTACGCTAGATTTGCGTGAGTTAAATTTATCGCAAGCTGAATTAAGTGATTTAGCTGGCGGCGATCGGATGTATAACGCACAAATGTTAATTCGTACTTTAAATGGACAAACCACGGGAATTAGTGATAGTTTGGCATTAAATGCTGGTGCGGCGCTATTTGTGTATGGTAAAGCGGCGAGTATAAAAGAAGGTGTGGCATTAGCTAAAGCGCGTTTAGCCGCGGGTAATATTATTCCACTAAATAAGTTACAGCAAATTGTCGCGCGTAAATACCAAGCACCACAAAAACGTAAAAGTATGCGCGCATCTATACTTAGTAAAAAATTTGCGGTGATTAGCGAAATTAAACGTGCATCGCCATCGGCTGGGCATATTGCTGAGATTGGCGATCCATTAGAACGGGCTAAACTTTATGTTGAATTGGGCGCAGCAGCGATTTCAGTTTTAACCGATGCTGGCTTTAATGGCTCCATGGCGGATTTACGTCGTGTGACCGATGGATTGAAAGATAGTCCAATTCCTGTGTTATGTAAAGATTTTATGTTAACTCCACCACAAATTGCTGAAGCTGCAGCCAATGGTGCGGATGTTATTTTATTGATTGTACATGTCCTTAAAGAAAAAACTATCGAAATGGCTAAATTAGCCCATGCGTTTGGTCTAGAAGTTTTGGTTGAAGTACATAATCCGAATGAATTAGAAATTGCTTTGCAAGCGAATGCCGATGTAATTGGGGTTAATCAACGCGACCTAAATGATTTCACCATGCACCCCGATCAGTTTGCTGAACTGATTAAATTAATCCCTACTGGAGTAGTTAAAGTTGCTGAGTCAGGTTTAAAGACTCGTGAGCAAGCTTTAGCTGCAATGGCATTGGGGTATGATGGGGTGTTAGTTGGTGAAGCGTTATCGCGTTTGGCAAATCCCGCTGAATTTTTTTGCAAAAATTCTTAGCATTAAGTGAGCTTAAGGAAAAAATATATGAAAGCAAACGAAACCAAAGTAGATAAATTTTTAGCGACAAATGAAACAACATTCGCTATTCCTGTTTATCAAAGAAATTACGATTGGGCACTATTTCAATGTAAACAATTATTACATGACATCATGGAAACTGGTAAAAACGACAAGACAAATGCTCACTTTATTGGGAGTATAGTTTATGTTCATGATGATGTTTACACTGCATCAGGTTTGACAGAGTTAACCATTATTGATGGACAGCAACGTCTTACAACTATTACATTAATTTATATTGCACTTTACAGACTTGCAAAAGAACTTGACAATCAAATGTTGGTTAACCGAATTCAGAAAACGTATTTGATAAATGAATTTGCACCCGAAGAAGAAAAACTAAAGCTAAAACCAACTGAAAATAATAAAGAAGCACTTCGGCACATTCTAAATTCAACAGACGGAGAAGAATTTAAAGGCTATTCAAAAATTATAGAAAATTTTGATTATTTCAGGTCAGAAATTAATGCGGAGAACTTTGAATTTATTCAGCGTGGACTTTCTAAACTTATTTTCGTTGATATTGCACTTGACAGACAAAAAGATAATCCGCAAAGAATTTTTGAAAGTCTGAATTCAACCGGACTTGAACTATCACAAGCCGACCTTATTAGAAATTATATTCTAATGGGACTTTCAAGAACAAATCAAGACAGAATTTACAAAAGCTATTGGGCAGTAATCGAAAAAAATGCAAAGGATGAAACATTGAATAAAACTCGTGTTTCTGAATTCATTCGTGATTACTTAACTCTTAAAAACAAAGAAATACCAAACAAAGGTGACGTTTACGCAAAATTCAAAGAGAAATACCCAACTTCCACAATTGACGAATTGGAGCTTGTTCTCACAGAATTAAAATCATTAGTTAAGTATTACAATAAACTAACTAACCCGAAAAACGAACCTGACAAACTAATACGAATTCAACTTGAATACATAAACAGGTTAGAAATAAATGT
>DPRZ01000267.1 GCA_003538525.1 Neisseriales bacterium | reverse complement strand
ACTAGTATTGCTCTTACCTTCATTAAATGTTTTGCCACCAGTCTTAAAAAACATTAAAATTAAGCAATTATCACTAGGGAAGAATAAATAAATTTGGGAACAGATTGTTTTGCCTCTATATGTCCGAGAACATTTTTTAATTAACCTAGCCAATTTTGCGCCAATATTTAAAAAAAATCAACTGTGCGTGATTCACGATGCACTAATTTTTAGATATCCACAGTCATATTCGAAAAAGTTCCAAATTATCACCAGTTACTTTCATAGTCAAATTGTCCGGCACAGTAAATTTATTGCAACGGTATCTCAATTTAGCGCTAGTGAGATAATCAACATCATTGGTAAACCACAAAATGAAATTATTGTAATCGGAAATAGTGCTGAACATATGAGCTCATTAGTTGCAGAAAGTCGAATTTTGGCTCAGTTTAATTTAAAACCACAACAGTATATTTTGTCGGTTTTTTCGCAGAGAAACTCGCAATACAAGAATGTTGGATGGTATTTGCGGGCAATTGCAGAAATTGATTATCAATTTGTTTGTGTTGGAAATGTAGATTTTGATGATGCTGAAGTTCCAGATAATTTATTACAGATTGGTTATGTAAGTGATTCGCAGTTAAAAGGATTATATCAAAATTCTCTAGGTCTATTATTTCCGTCATTGTATGAAGGATTTGGTATTCCTCCGCTTGAGGCAATGACATGTGGATGCCCTGTAATTGTGTCAGATATTCCTGTAATGCATGAAGTATGTGGTGATGGCGCATTATATTTTAATCCGACTGATGTCAATTCCCTGCATACTATAGTTGATAGGTTATTTATTGAGCCGTTACGCAGTAGTTTAATAACTCATGGTTATGATCGTGCAATGCTATTTAATTGGCAAAGCAGTGCTGATATACTATTAAATAAATGTAGTATTTAGAAATTGATGGGCGAATTCCTGCTTTTGGGTATGGGTTGAAATTATGAAAGTATTATTCATTAAACGTGGGGCAATTGGTGATCTGCTGCTAGCAACGCCATTAATTCGCCAGTTAAAACAAAAATTGAATTGCCAATTAGATATCGTAGTCGGCAAGGCGGCGAGTTGTGCGCTAATTAATAATCCATATCTTGATCGGCAAATTATTCTCAATGACGCTGATTTTACACTTAAAGGCGCACCCCGCTTAGCTAGAGGTTTATTAGCCCTACGTGCTCAATATGATTATGTGCTGGTTTTAGATAAACATTGGTATTTTAATTTAATGGCACACCTTGTGGGCGGTAAAGTAATTGGCTATACACGGAGTAGGTTTGCGCATCGCTTGCTAATTGCAGCCGTTGATTATGTTGATATAACGCGTTATCACGGTTTATATTATTTGGATTTACTGCAAGTTAGTGGCTTAGCTGCTGCTGATTACCAGGATATTGAGCTGGATTTATGCATCACCATTAGCGATAGATTAGCGGTTGAGGAGTTTATTCTTGAGCACAAGTTAAACAATTTTACAGTAGTGATTAATAGTGGTGGTAATAATGCCTATGAAACTAAAGGTTTACGGATGTTACCAACCGCCAAAATTCTAGCTTTGCTTCATGGCTTGTTAGAGCAGGGTAAAACAGTGCTGTTAGCTGGAAGTAAAATTGATTTTCAGAATAATCAAGCTTATCTTCAACAGTTAAATTATCCTGAGCGCTTAATTAATCTGGCTGGGCAATTTAATTTAGCGGCGAGTAGTTATTTAATTGGGCGTAGTGAACATTTTTATACCACCGATTGTGGAGCAATGCATTTAGGTGTGGCGCGACAACTGGGTGCGCGAATGACGGCTTTTTTTGGTCCGAGTAATCCTGCGCATATTTTACCGGCAAGTTATTTGGCTCAGTCAGCAATTTGGCGTGATCAACAAATTTATGCTCCAGCGTATCAATTAGATGGATCTCAGCAGACACCCGAGCCGGAGTATTTCACCAACCTAGATATTAATTCCTGTCTTTAAAATTAAGCATAAGTAGTCTAACTAAAGTCTATTTCTAACTAACTTTGCTAAAGTTAAAATTCTGTTTTGCAGCGCACTAAACTCATGCGTGAGGAGTGTAATCTAGCATGGTATAATAATTACTCTAGTCGACTTTATTAATTGCAAAGAATAAATCCCCAATGAAAAAAAAATTATTCAAACTATTTATTTTTATACTTTTAGCTGTGATCTGTGCTGTTCTTTTTGAGCGCTTTCACCTCTACCTGTATTTAAATTTAGATAGCTTTAATCGTTATCATAATGAAATTCTTGATTTTGAACAGCAACATATGTTTGAATTTACGGTTGGTTATATAATCAGCTATGTTGTGCTAATTGCTTGCTGTGTGCCTGGGACAATTGTTTTTGATCTGGTTGCTGGGTTTGTTTACGGACCATTTATTGGAACATTTATGGTCTTAGGTTGTTACTTATCTGGTGCTATTTTGAATTTTCTACTAGCGCGCTTCTTACTCAAAGATATGTTTAAACGGCGCTTTGGTCATTTGCAGCATTTAATTTTAAACGAGAGTGGCATGCAAGCCACCGCACTAAATTTAATTGGTTTACGCTTTATTCCGGTAATACCTTTTTGGGTATTGAACATTTTAGCTGCAGTTTTAGAAATTCCATTTTTAATTTTTGTGGTTACTACGTTTATCGGTATTATTCCAACTTCAATCGTCTATGTGTTAATTGGGCATGGTGTGCGTGAGCATTTGCGTTCAAATCAACCGATTACCATGGAGATGTTGGCGGAACCTAAGCTATTGATTCCTATGTTTCTATTAGCCTTGCTGATTTTAATTCCTAATCTAGTCCGTTCAATTCGCAAAAATTTGAGAAATAATTCATCGTTGAGTGAGGGTGAATGATTTGAATTTATTGTGGTTCCAACGCTTGGCATTGGTGGTCGGTGATTTATGTAGCATGTTGTTAGCATTCGTCTTTGCCATTTCTTTTACTCAAGTTTATCATGCTGATCTCAGCCATAATCCATTGGTGAGTTTTTTTACTTTTGGGGTGTCTAAATTTCTCGGTTTATTGGTGATTTGTGCGTTCTGGTATCGTGAGCATTATATTAAGCGGCGACCATTTTGGGAAGAGCTGCGCCAAATTCTTTGGTTAGTGGCTTTCTTTGTAATGCTGAATCTGGGCATGGCTTTTGTGCTGGGAAAAGGTTCGCTTAAGATTTTAATCATTGGCTTTTGGTTGGCATTTGCTGTTATGACACCGCTAATTCGTGTGTTGATTAAGCTTATTTTGCGTAAGTTTGATTTGTGGCAGCGGCCGCTTTATATCGTTGGCAGCGGCAAAACAGCTTTGAACGCCTATAATCTGTTTGCGCGTAATAATCTGATGGGCTATACATTAGTTGGTTTTATTGATATTCTTGCTGAAGCAGAGTGTGCACCACGAGTGAAAGCTCTTCCTGCTCGAACATTGAGTGAAGTTCAATTTATGAAGTTACTAAAGTCTAATTCTGATTGTGACATCATTATTGCTTTAGAACATCAAGACTTGAATCGCAAAATCAATTTAATTAATTTTTTACAGCATAATTGTTTATCCTTGTTAGTTGTGCCAGAAATTAGCGGTCTTGCGCTCTATGGTGCTGAAATTGATCATTTTTTTGGCAACGATCAGTTAGTGTTACGCTTGAATAATAATTTAGCGCGCAGCACCAATGCGTTGGTTAAACGAATCTTTGATTTAATTTGCGTGACTATTGGCTTAATTGTCTTGGCGCCATTTTTTCTAGTGCTTGCGCTGTTGATTAAGTTTTCTGCTAAAAGCCAAATATTTTATTTGCACCAACGGATTGGTAAACACGGTAAGCCATTTTATTGTATTAAATTTCAATCAATGTATGCTAATAGTGCCGAATTATTGCGTGAGTTATTGGCAAATGATCCGTTGGCGAAACAAGAGTGGGAACAAGCCTTTAAACTTAAAGATGATCCGCGAGTAACCCCAATTGGGCGTTGGCTACGTAAGACTAGTTTAGATGAATTACCGCAACTATTTAATGTGTTGCTGGGGAATATGAGTTTAGTTGGACCACGCCCAATCGTGCAACAAGAAATTGAACGTTATAAAGATGGGTTTTATTACTATCAGTTGGTTTTACCTGGTATTAGCGGCTTGTGGCAGGTTAGCGGACGTAGTGAAACTGATTATAGCGATCGAGTGCGCTTGGATGCGTGGTATGTAAAGAATTGGTCGTTGTGGTATGATGTAGTAATTTTAGTTAAAACCATTGGGGTTGTTTTCAAGCGAACTGGTGCATATTAAAGCAAATTTAATTTTATGAGAGGTCGTGCTTCATGAGTCAATCGCCAAGTTTTCTAAAGAAACCATTTTTTATTCTCTGCTTTCTTGAGTTTTTTGAACGCTTTGGATATTATGGGTTTAATTATATTTCGATTTATTTTTATATCTCAAAATTAGGCTTTAGTGAAGCTCAGGCGACGATTTTAATGGGCGGATTTGCCTCATTAACCTATGTATTTAATGCGGTTGGTGGCTATGTCGCGGATAATGTGCTGGGGATTAAACGTACAATGTTTACGGGAGCCGCATTGCTTTGTTTTGGCTATGCCTCGTTAGCAATTGGGAGTAATTTTAGTCCTCTTTTTGTTTATGCTGCATTGGCTTTAATTATCTTGGGTTCATGCTTATTTAAACCTGCGCCGACCAATTTAATTGCCTCGATTTATGGTCACGATAAAAGCAGCCTCGATTCAACCTATACACTTTTTTATATGTCGATTAATGTCGGTTCTTTTTGCGCTTCAATTTTGGTACCCTTATTGGCTAAAAATTATGGTTATACCACCGCCTTACTCGTTTGTTCGGTTGGGGTTTTAGTTGGTATTTTATATAATATTAAAAATTATGCAGTGCTAAAATATGTTGATAATAACATGGGTTTGCAACCGTTAAATCTTAAAAAGATCTTACCGTTTGGGGTAACGTTAGTGGCAGGGCTATTATTTGTAACCACGATGCTACAAAACGATAGCTTAATTAATCTGTTGTTGAGCGTTGCTTCGGTGATTATCTTTAGTTATTTTATTTGGCAAATTATCCGTGAGCAAAATCCAGCGCAGCGTAAAAAAATGCTGGTAGCGGTCGTCTTGTTAATTTATGCAGTGGTGTTTTTTGTGATTTATCAGCAAAAAAATACCTCATTTATGCTATTTAATAAACATCATGTTAACTTACTTTTCTTGGGCTGGAATATTAATCCGCAAACGGTACCTGGTTTATTAGGCACCAGTGGAATTATTTTGTTATCGCCAATTTTAGCCATTTTGTACCGTAAATTAGGTAAAAATGATTTATCTTTACCGCATAAATTTGCGATTGGTTTATTGATGAGTGCGAGTGCGTATGGATTATTGTATCTAGTTTGTGTGATGACTGATCCGAGCCAGAAAATTAATTTTATGTGGGAGATTTTGGCGATTTCGGTATTTTTCGCTTCCGCCGAATTATTAATTAGCGCACTGGGTGTCTCACTGATGGCGCAATTGGTCCCAGATAGAATGCGCGGTTTTGCGATGGGAACTTGGTTTATTACGAGTGCCTTAGGGATTAAATTGGGCTCATATGTAGCCTCATTAGTTGCCAATCAGCGGAGTACTCAGGTGAGTGATGTTTATAATGCGGCACAGCAAATTGCCAGTTTCCAAAGCTATCAACACTTATTTGGTAGTATTGCATTATTTGGTTTAGTAGCGGGCTTAATTGCTTGGTTACTGGGTGGTAAATTGAAACGAATGATTAATGCTTAGATGGATAATAGAAAATGTTTGATTATATTGTAGTTGGTGCTGGATTTACCGGTGCGGTGTTGGCGGAGCGGATTGCAACCCAGTTGAAAAAGCGCGTTTTAATTATTGAACAACGCAATCATATTGGTGGTAATTGTTACGATCAATATAACGAAGATGGATTACTGGTACATAAATATGGACCGCGGGTTTTTCATACTCCCGATAAGCAAATTTGGGAGTATTTATCACAATTTACCGAGTGGAAAAGTTATCAACATAAAGCCGCTGCATATGTCGATGGTGTGTTGGTGCCAATTCCATTTAATTTGAATAGTATTGAGTGTCTTTTTCCTAAGTATCTAGCTGAGGAATTAAGTCGTAAATTGATTGAGCTTTTTGGTTATGGGAGTAAAATCCCTATTTTAGAATTGCGCAAAACTGAGGACGCCGAGCTTAAACTTTTGGCTGATTTTATTTATAATAAAGTTTACTTAAATTATACCTATAAACAATGGGGCTTGAAACCAGAAGAGCTAGATGAGTACGTAACAGGGCGGATGCCGATTTATATTACGCGCGATGACCGTCACTATCATGATAAATACCAAGCGATTCCACGTTTTGGTTATAATCAATTATTTAAACGGATGTTAAACAACTCGAATATCAAGATTATGCTAAATACCGATTATCGTGAAGTTGTGACGATTAATCATCATACCAAGCAAGTTAAATTCATGGGGCACGCCTTTGAGGGTAAATTGATTTTTACGGGTAAAATTGATGAGTTATTCGATTATTGTTATGGTGAGTTACCGTATCGGACAGTGGATTTTAATGTAAAGGTGTTACAAAAAGAGCACTATCAAGATATTGCGTGCATTAATTATCCAAATGATTATGATTTTACGCGAGTGACTGAAGCCAAGCATTTAACTGGACAAGTTCATCCTTACACCGCGATTGTGGAGGAATATCATCGTCCGTGCACGCGTAAAGATGTACCGTATTATCCGATTCCGCAGCAGCAAAATTTGGCGATTTACGCGCAGTATCAGCAATTGGCCTTAGAGTATCCAAGTATTATCCTGTCGGGACATCTGGCGGATTATCATTATTATGATATGAACGTTGCGGTGGCAATGGCGTTAAGCAAATTTGATCAGGAATTACAATTACAAAAATCATTATTAAGTACAGGGAGATAGTTATGCCAACAATTTTAGTAACGGGTGGTGCGGGCTATATTGGCTCACATACGGTAGTTGAGTTATTAGCACAAAATTATACAGTTGTTATCGTGGACAACTTCTGTAATTCTAAACCGAGCTCGTTAGCACGAATTGAACAAATTAGTGGCAAAGCGCCAATTTTTTATCAAGTTGATGTGCGGGATGAGCTCAATTTAAGCCAAGTGTTTGTTAAGCATAAAATTGATGCGGTAATTCATTTTGCAGCACTCAAGGCAGTTGGTGAATCGGTGCGTGAACCAGCACGTTATTATGAAAATAATGTAGCCGGGAGTTTAGTTTTATTTAAGGTAATGGCAGCGCATCAGGTTAAATCTATTGTGTTTAGTTCTTCGGCAACCGTGTATGGTGATCCGCATAGCACACCGATTAATGAAGATTTTCCACTTTCCGCAACTAATCCCTATGGTTGGACTAAATTAATGATGGAACAAATCTTGCGCGATATGTACCAAGCCGATAATTCTTGGTCAATTGCGTTACTACGTTATTTTAACCCAGTTGGTGCACATGAATCTGGTTTGATTGGTGAAGATCCGAATGGCGTGCCAAATAATCTTATGCCTTACATAACCCAAGTTGCGGTGGGTAAATTGGCATGCTTGAATGTTTTTGGTGGAGATTATCCAACTCATGATGGTACTGGCGTGCGTGATTACATTCATGTGGTGGATTTAGCGCGTGGGCATCTCAAAGCTTTGGAATATTTGGCGCAGCATAATGAGTTGTTGACAGTTAATTTAGGCACAGGGTGTGGTTATTCAGTACTTGATGTAGTTAAAGCCTTTGCGCTTGCATCAGGCAAGGATATCCCCTATCAAATTCAACCACGGCGTGCTGGAGATGTGGCTAAATGTTTTGCTGATCCAGCTAAAGCGGCACAAGTGTTGGGTTGGTCATGTGAATATGATTTAGCTCGGATGTGTCAAGATAGTTGGCGGTGGCAGAGCATGAATCCACAAGGTTATCAATAAGTGCAGCTAGTGCGCTTACTCTGCTAATCCATGCTTTTGCAGATTTAATTAGGTGCGGTTTTGATTCTGAAAGTAAACGCGTGCTTGATATATGCTGTGAGAATATTTTCATAAAAAGGAAATTATAATTTATGAAAACATTAGAATTAATTGAGAGAATCAATAATGGTGAAGATAGTTTTACTCAATTCAAACGAGAAGCGATTTCAGCAAAGGACTTAGCCAAAGAGTTTGTTGCATTTTTGAATGCAGCGGGTGGGGTTATTGTTTTTGGTGTAGAAGATAATGGTAGGATTCAAGGGTTATCGACCGCTCAAATAGAAGAATTGGGGCAACTTATTGGTAATACGGCAAATGAGAATGTAAAGCCACCATTTTATCCATTGGTTGAAAATAGATCAATAAATGAGCGTAAATTAGTGATTGTTTATGTACCTAAAGGAAGCGTTAAACCTTATTCAACCAGCGGCGGAGAATACTTAACTAAGTCAGGCGCAGATAAAAAGAAATTATCTCAAGAGGAGTTACGGCGCTTATTTGCTGAATCAAAAAGATTATACGCAGATGAAGAAAGCGTTTATGGTACAGATATCACTGATTTAGATACTGCATTATTTTATAAATTTTTAGAAAAAGATAATGTTGCTGTTTTTGATGCCGTCAAATTAGGCAATTTAGCTTTGGCACAGGTGCTCGAAAACTTAGATTTATTAAACAATAAGCAATTAACTCTGGCGGGGAATTTAATTTTTGGAATACGACCACAAAAATTTAATAAATCATTTTACATTGATTGCTGTTATTTTGATGGTAACGATGTTGCAGTGGATAGATTTATTTCAAAAAGAGTTGTTGATGGTAATTTGCTGACGATGTTTAATAATAGTTTGGATTTTTTCAAAAGTAATTTAAAGAATCTACAGACTAGTGAAAATTTTAATAGTTACGCAACACTAGAAATTGATGAACGAATATTAATTGAATTGATTGTGAATGCATTAGTGCATCGAGATTATTATATTCAATCTTCGATTAAATTATTTATTTTTCAGAATCGAGTAGAAATAATTAGCCCAGGCAAGTTAACTAATTCATTAACGGTGGAAAAAATTAAAAGTGGGATTTCTATTCATCGTAATCCGATTTTAAATTCAATCTGTAAAACTATTTTACCTTATAGTGGATATGGTAGCGGGATTAGAAGAGCTCTCTTGATTAATGAAGATATTAGCTTTTATAATGACACTGATAAAGAACAATTTATTTGTACAATACCAAGGGAAGTTAGTAATTAGTATTGTATCAGCCCCGTTATTGCTAAGCGAAAATTTCCCCATCTAACAGGGTAAAATATCACTCTATGAAATGATAAGAGTGGTTACATAAAGATTGCTGGTAGAGAAGAGCAAAAAGTTTATAATCC
>DPRZ01000256.1 GCA_003538525.1 Neisseriales bacterium | reverse complement strand
CCTATATAGGGTAAATATAGGATAGATATAGGCTAAATATAGGATGAGTAAACTCAAATAGCCAATAAAAACAATGTATTAAGTGTATAAATATAGGCTTATAGGGTAAATTTACAAACTTTCTAAGAAATAGTACTTTATTTACTTATCTCTTTGCGAGCTTCTGGCGATATAAAAAGCTGTCGGGTATCCTTTACGCTTTTTAAAGCCCAAGGATTCCAGCCGTTTTGCTAGTGTTCTATCTACTGGTATTCTCTTATGTCCGCATAGAGTTACGTAGTTGGCAAATTCTTGGTATAAATCCTTTAGTGCTTTGGTAATTGTCTCGTGAGGTATATAGCAATGATCATCAATCCATAAGGCAACAACATCACTACTTAATTGATAATCGGCTAATATTTCGCTAGACTTAACGCACTCACTGAACTCCTTGTTTTTCTGTAAGCGTTTAGCGCCTTCAATAACCCAGTTAAGCACTCCAGCTAATTCACTAGCTATGATTTTATTGGCTAGTTCTGGGTCTTTCTCTTTATTACTGATTGTTTGATTGAAGTTAACAATTAAAAAACGTCTAAAAAATCCGTGGGTGTGTTCTACATCCATCGGCAAGCTATTAGCGTTAAAGATTAATTTAGCGTAGTCAGTCATTACAAAAGTATCTTTGTACATCAATTTAGCGGTGATTGCTTCACCACTAGCCATACGCTTGATAAGGTCGTGGGCTTGCTCACCTCTGGCATTAATCTCAGGTGCAAAGTTAAGCAATTTACCAAGTAAGTGGCTGCGGTTATTATCAGCATTGCGGTCAGTGGTTAATGATTTTAAATCCATTTGACTAATGTTTTGATGGCCAAGCATTGCAGTTATAATTTTTAGTAATACACTTTTACCGTTTGCACCACTACCAAGTAAAATACCAATTTTTTCTAAATTGATATTCTTGATAAAGATACTGCCGATTAGCTCTTGCAGTACGGTTTGACTTTCCTTATCTGGCAATACTCGCTCAAGGTATTTAGTAAATAGAGGACACTTAAACTCTGGGTTATAGTCATAATCAAGGCAATACATTAAAAAGTCTTTTTTATTAAATGCTTGCTGTTTAACCTCACCATTTGGCATTATTTGTAAAGTGCCATTGCGCAAGTTAATTAGCGCATTGTTATTGCTTTTACTTGGTGTAACAGGTATAAAATCCCAGAAGCTATTGGTTAAAGCAATACCAACAGCAAAAGTTTTTGCTTCTAGTGGGTCATAGCCCATATTTAGTAGTATATCTCTAAGTAAAGTTTTAACCCAGCGATCCGATATGTTTAACCAATATTTACCGTTATATAAATAGGCTGACTTTATTTCGGTATCACCATCAGATAATTGGCAGATTGAGTAATTCATTTTAGTAGTTAGCTTAATCAGGTAATCCGAAACAACCACAGCAATAATCGAATAAGGTATTTTAGTTTTATCATCACGAATATACTTATTACGGCTGCCGCCCATATCATCGATATATTGTAAAAAGTCTATTTTTTGAACGTGTGCAATGATGATGTTGTGTAATTCGTCCATATCCATCACGCCGTTAATATCAGTCTTGTGGATTCTAAGCCCACTATGCGATTGCTTGGGTGTGGTTGGTGTATTTGTATCAACTACATTACTATCTGCGCTCTGTGGTGTACATATTGGGTGTGGTTCTGCATTGGGTATTTGATTGCTAATAATTTGTTTATTTAATGATTCCAATGCGCTAATTTGATTTGTGTTTAATGTAGTCATGATATAATTTCCTTACTTAATATTCATCGTGTTAAGTGCTTGTACAATAAGCGCTCTTAATTGAGCGCTTTTCTGTTGTCTGCTACTGTAATTCATCAATTATCTATACTCCTATCTTTTGCATAATAGGGTCTTGTCTGATCAGTAAGTCAATAAATCCTTGCTCACCGTGTTCAATAATAAAGTCATTAGCATCACAATCATTGGTAAACGTCATAGGGCATATAATTGCATTAGGATTGTCCATAATTAGGCGTTTGGCGGATTCTATGCCTGCATTTCTGGGCTTAGTGCTGTCATTATCTACCAGTAGTAAATAAGGCAATCCTTGAGATTGAGTTGCTTTGATCACCTTATCCAAATTGCCACAATTAAATGCCACCAGCATATAGGGGATAAATACGATATTACGATAAGTATTAATGATTGCTTGGTAAGCACTTAGTACCGTGGCTAAACCCTCACCAATTATAAAAAAGCTATTGGCTTGAGTAAATACCTCAGGTAATGGATTAGTTAGCGGATATTGCCAATAATTACCACCAATTGAGCCATTAAATAGCTTAGTTCCATCGGGTGCTATGGTTTGATAACCTTGGATAATTCCACGATCATAAAATGGGATGCAAAGCAGATTTTTATTAAATCTCATGTCCTGGTGTAATTGTAAGTAATGAATGTCAGCAATGCCTTTACGATCAGTATAAGGATGAGATTCACATAATGGTAAACGTTGAAATTCTGCGCTATAGTGAGCTGCTTTACGCTGCCGTTCCTGCGTTTGTTTGGCTCGGTCGGCTGCAATTTTAGCGTCTATTTGTTCCTGTAGTCGCTTACGCTCTTCGCTGGTTCTGATTGGTTGATCGTGGGATTTTAAGTTAATGTGATACTTTAGTTTATGATCATCGCCATGCTCAAAATTACCATATACGATAGTAATAAAATCAAGTGCGCTATCATATTTAATGACATACCAGCCATTTAAGCCAGTGGGTTTAGCTTGAGTACCACTGCGGTATTTCCGATCTGGTACGCTATTACTTAACTTTGCTGCATCAATAATAAGACCTGCTGCATTCATTGCGTCAATTGCTGCCGCTAGTTTTTTTGTAGGTATGTTTAGCATCATGCCAACTCACGACTAGCTAATTCAGGATAAAAACTAAGCCAATACATGTGGTGTATATTTTCTATATTTGGAGCTTCCGCATTTTCTTGCATAAGAGTTAAATATTGATGCCAGATTTGAATAAAACCATCTTTGGCAAAATAATAATTA
>DPRZ01000180.1 GCA_003538525.1 Neisseriales bacterium | reverse complement strand
ATAATTGGCTCAGCAACACCAAGCTCATTAACTCGATTATGTAAAGTCATGATATTTTGCTTAACTGCAGCTTCTTTAATCGTTTGCATTTCGGTCGCAGATACCACGATTCTAACATTCGAATCACCATCACGAACCGCTTGTAATTTAGGAAAATCCTTAGTTAGCTGATCAATTACTAAATTAGCCGTAGCTGGATCACGTAATTGAATCAAAACTGAACCATTATCAACGCTAACTGCGCCATAACGAATCTGGTTATTGCGTAAATCGCGGCGCACATCGCCAACATATTTATTCAGCGTTTTTTTGACTGCTGCATCCATGTCAACTTCAAGCAAGAAATGTACACCACCTCGCAAATCTAAGCCAAGAAACATTGGATTGGCATTAATTGAACTCATCCAATCAGGAGAAGCTGAAATTAAATTCAACGCGACAATGTAATTATCACCTAAAGTTTGTTGAATTGCATCACGCGCTTTTAATTGAGTATCCGTATTTGCAAATTTAAACTTCAAGGTTTTGCCATCAAATACTTCACCAGTTGGCTCAATACCATCGGCTTTTAAACCTGAACTAACTTGGCTAATCGTATCTGGACCAACCACAATCGACGAACGACCACCAGAAATCTGTACAGCAGGAACTTCACCATAAAAATTTGGAAGGGTGTATAAAAAACCAACTATCACCGCACAAATCACAATGAAATATTTCCACATTGGAAATTTAATCATTTACTTACCACCTAAAAAATAATGAAATCAATTTATTCATTAACCAAAAATCGGCTTAATTAATAAATCAATCTCAGTAAAAAATAATTGGTCAGGAATAATCCTAACCAATTCACATCGAACTCAACTATGCTTTCTTAGCTACAGCTGTCGTATCAACTTTTCCAGAAATCGCACTACGTTGGAATTTCATAACCACGCCTGATGCAACTTCTAAATCAATAAAACCATCTTCAAGCTTAACAATCGTGCCAACCAAACCGCCTGTAGTTAAAACTTTGGTGCCTTTTTCTAGAGCAGCTAACATTTGATTATGTAGTTTCATTTTCTTTTGTTGTGGACGAATTAATAATAACCAGAACAAAACAAAGATAACAACCATTGGTAAAAAAGACATAATGCTGCTACTTGAAACGCCAGCTACGCTTGTGCCATCGGCAAATGCACTAGGAATTAATGACATAGATAACCTCAAAAAATTAAAATTAATGATAATAAACATGTATTATAATATAAATTAGCGCCTAAGCTCTGACTTTATTCATGCCAAACTTAAGTAAAACTCAGCTCTTTATACAACAAGCGAGGTCTAATTCACCTCGCTTGCCGAATAAATTTAGAGATTAATATGCCTAATCATGATTATGTTTCTTCTCCCATTTATCGACAAAAATTGCCGACATGGTATTGGCAAAGGCATTAGTTGCACTACGTCCCATATCCATGAAGCTGTCAATTGGTAACAAAATCAAAACACCACTCTCAGGGTAACCAAAGGCAGTTAACGTGGCAGCAACCACAACTAAAGATACACGAGGAATTCCCGCAATACCCTTTGAAGTTAGCATTAACATGAATAGCATTGTAATTTCCGTTGCCAAGCTAATATGATAACCATAGAGCTGAATAATAAAAATCGTTGCAAAAGTACAATTTAACATTGAAGCTTCAAGATTAAAAGAGTATCCCATTGGAATCACAAATCCGCTGACTTTTTTTGAAACACCAAAGCGATCTAAATTACTTAGAATTCCAGGTAGTGCAACTTCTGATGAAGAAGCCGCAAAAGCCGTGCCATACAATGGAACCAACGGGCGTAAAATTGCAAATAAGCGCTTGCCGATAACTAACAAACCAATCCCGATTAAAACCATCCAAATAATAGCTAAACCTAAATAAAATTCTAACGCATAGACAAGATATAATGATAATACACTAACCCCACTCCCCATTACCAACTTAGTAATTGCAGCAAAAACGGCAAATGGAGCTAGGTACATGATGTAGCCGATAATCTTAAACATTAATTTTGACATCATATCAAAAAATTCAAAGACAGGTGCAACCGCCTCACCAATTGAGACTCCTGCGACACCAATAAACAAAGCCAACACAATCACTTGTAAAATATGATTTTCAACAAAGCCCTGCATTGCTGAAGCTGGAATTACTGACTCCATAAATGATTTTAACGTAACACCACAGGTAGTACACACACTATTGGCAGATTGAGCAATGTCAGCAGTTGAAGAATTAAGCAACACTTCATGTAATGCTTTACCTGGCTGAAACCACTCAACTAATAACATTCCTAAAGATAATGAAGCAAAACCACCAATCACAAAAATAGTCATCGATTTAAGAAACATCCGCCCCAACGCCTTAGCGTCCCCCATTTTGGCAATCCCTGTTACCAAGGTCGTAAACACTAGTGGTGCAATAATCATCTTAATTAAACGTAAAAAAGCGACTGAGACTAAATCAAGATTAGCGGCAATTGATTTTATTCTATTTGGATCGGTAATACCAACATGAGCAAAATGACCAACAATAACAGCTAGAACCAAAGAAATAAAAATATACGTCCCAAGCCGTGATTTTTGTACTTTTTCAACCATTGCAACCCTTTCAAAATGTGTTTTTAAATTATCTGATATAATGAGTCTATTATTGTAAACGGTTTAATCATTCTAAAAGAGGTTTTCATGGCTGCAACGCACAATCAAGAGCCAACTCAGCTATTCTGGTTCAGGCGAGACTTACGCCTTAATGACAATCATGGATTATTTTCCGCTCTTAACAATGGCAAGGTAATTGCTTGTTTTGTTTGGGATCGTGACTTACTAAATACACTTCAATTAGATAATCCACGCGTTAATTTTATTCATCAATCAGTTTGTGAAATAAAACAACAATTACAATTAATTGGTTCAGATTTAATCGTCCTATATGGCAATACTCAAGAACAACTTTTGAAATTACTCACTACTTACAAAATTAAAACCCTGCATTGGAATGAAGATTATGAGCCTTGGGCAATTATCCGCGATCAGCAAATTCAAAAAGACTTCATGGATTATGAAATACATTGTAAAATGTATAAAGATCAAACTATTTTTGCCAAACGCGAAATTCTAACCCAACAATCTAAACCCTATAGCGTTTATAGCGCATATAAAAATACTTGGCTAAAGAAATTAGCTCATGAAGGTTGCCAAAGCTATTTAAGCGAGAATTTATTAACTAATTTTCATCAATTACAGCCACAAAAGGACGATTTTACTCCATTGCAACATGGATTTGAACAATTACCAGCATTAACTGGCGGAGCAACTCAAGCCCAACAACGTTTACTTAATTTCACCTCAAAATTAGCTACTTATAATTTAAATCGCGACTATCCATTTCAAGATTTAACCTCATATATTGGTGTAGATTTACGCTTTGGCACACTTTCAATTCGCCAAGCCGTACAATTAGCTACTTCACAAAATAATGATGGCAGTCTAACCTGGCTAAGCGAATTAATTTGGCGTGATTTTTTTAGTCAAGTTCTGTTTAATTTCCCTTATGTTGTGACCCAAGCATTTCGCATAGAATATAATAATTTGGCTTATACCAATAATCCAGTTTGGTTTACGGCATGGTGCAATGGTCAAACAGGCTTCCCTATCGTTGACGCTGGCATGCGCCAACTCAATCAAACAGGCTTTATGCATAATCGAGTGCGAATGATTTGCGCTTCATTTTTATGTAAAGACTTACTAATTGATTGGCGTTGGGGCGAGACATATTTTGCAAAAAAACTCCTCGATTATGACTTAGCATCAAATAATGGCAATTGGCAATGGTGTGCTTCAACAGGCTGTGATGCTCAACCCTATTTTCGAATTTTCAATCCATATTTACAATCCCAAAAATTTGATCCAGATGGTGAGTATATTCGTAAATTCATTCCAGAACTTAGTCATCTAGACAATAAAACTATCCATTGCCCAAGCAATGCAGATTT
>DPRZ01000183.1 GCA_003538525.1 Neisseriales bacterium | reverse complement strand
ATATAATTAATTGGAATTATCTGATAAAATTAATTATTCGTCATCGAATGGTGGAGCAAGTATATAAGGCTTTGACAACGACAACAAACACGCTACCGCCAAATTTTATAGCGCAACTCAAACAATGCAGCCTAAGCAGTAACATTGCCTCATTATCCATGGTAGCAGAGTCAATTCGAATTGCCCGAGCTTTTAATAAAGTTGGAATAGAGTATTCGATTGTAAAAGGAATTCCACTGTCTGAATTACTGTATGGTGGTGCAACTAAACGCCAAGCAAAAGACATTGATATGCTTGTAAGCATAGATAACTTAAATCAAGCGATACAAATTCTATTGGATAAAGGGTATAAAGTTGAACGACCAAATTTTAACTTGACTGGGTTCAAACGTGACTACTATTTCACGCATAGCCATGATATTGGCTTATTTCACCCAGAACGCAAAGTAGAAATCGAGTTACATTTTCGTTTAGAGTATTTTGGAACTAAATTTTTTGCTAGCTCCGCAAATATTTATAAAACCATCATGGTACAAAATCAAATGCTGGTTACACTTAATGATGAATATCATGTCCTCTATTTAATGTTCCATGCATCAATTCATGCATGGACACGCTTACGCTGGCTGCACGATATTTATTTATACCTCAAATCTGGTCAATGCTCACTCCAAAAAATATATGATCTAGCAATAAACCTAAAAGCCAAAAAAATTGTGTGGCAAACGCTGTGGCTATTGCGTGATATTTACGCATATAGAAGTGAATATGGTAATCAAATTTTGGCGCAGCCTAATCAAGCTGGATTACGCCTAGCAATTGCTGCACGCAAATTCATATTAAATGACTACGAATTGACAGCGGGACATGGTGTTTTCAATAAAATGTTTTTTTATTATCGGATCTATTTGATGGATTTAGCACTACCTGGACAAAAACTAGAGGCTTTAACAGGTGACTTATTCAAAATTGACAAAATATTTCCGTACTTAACTCTGCCACGCAGTTTTTCATGGGGGTATTATTTAATTTATCCATTCTGGGTTATCAAATACTTTTTTACTCGAAAATTATAAACACTAGCTTCTAACTACCTTAATTCCCCCAGACTCTACTTTAATAATTCTATCAGCTTTTGCTATGGTTGCCAAACTATGCGCAATCACAAATACTGTCAGCTGACCTTTTAATTGCTCCAAAGCTTGCTGAATTAGACTTTCACTCTGTTCATCCAGTGCACTAGTTGCTTCATCTAAGATTAATAATTTTGGTTTACGAAGTAATGCACGAGCTAGTACCAAGCGTTGTCTTTCACCACCTGATAAGCTAATTCCACGATCCCCGACTAAACTATCTAACTTCTTAGGTAAATTAGTAACTAACTGATAAAGCTGAACTAATTTTAATATTTCCCAAACTTCATTTTCAGTGGCATTTGGTGCTGCCCACAATAAATTATCGCGAATACTTGCATTAAATAAAAATATATCTTGTGGAACATAACTAATCCAATGTTGATATTGTGCTTTAATTTGTTGTAAATCATAGCCATTAATCAGAATTTTACCACTATCAGGGATACTTAGTCCCATGAGCAAATCTGCAAGTGTGCTTTTACCGCTTCCCGATGAACCGACACAGCCAATGAATTCACCTTGTTTAATTGTAAAATTAATATTTGTTAAGATTAATGCGGCATCTGTCTTGTAACCAAAGCTCATATTTTCGAACTGAATGCTCGTTAACGCATTAGGTAATCCCACTATTGATTCACTCATGGCAGGATCGATTATGTGCACATTAGCTTTAGCTTCATCTTCCAATACAACAATACTATTAAATGCTGGTAAAGCAATGTTCACAGCATGCATCGAATTTTGCAAACCTGAAATACGAGGCCATAAGCGTGCAAAAATCACCACCACCAGAGCTAGGCTAGCTAAATCCAAATGTAACCAGCTAATTGCCACATAAAATACTGCACTAATAAAAAACGCGGCAACAATGGTATAACTCATATCGAGTTTGCTTTGTAAAAAGGTAAATTTTAATTGTCCAGCCTCAATTTCATTTCGTAACTCAATCAAATAATTTAATTGCGTATGCTCCATTCCATAAGCCTTAACTTCTTTAATCCCATTAAGATGCTCACTAAGAGTGAAAAACTGCTGGCGGCTATAGTGTGAAATTGCCATACCAGCTTTACGCGACTTACGAACTAAAGAAAACATAAATATAAATAATAGACCACCACCAAGAATTATCATTCCAGTTAATATCGGTGCAATACAAATTGATAATATAAAGTAAATAATTAAGATTAATGCGGATGTAACTAATTGAAAAAGAAAATAACAACCCATACTGACACGAGCAATTTCATTATTTACCACATGGTTAACGTCTGAGCGAGTCTTATTTAGCCAAAAACTCCACCTCGTAGCAGCTAATAGCTGGTAAAGCTCACTACTTAAATGGGTATTAAATTTTTGCTGAATAATAGCATTAGTAATTACTTGTTGACGCTTGAGTAATGCGGTTAGAGAGACAAGCAGAATAAACAGACTTAAGGCACTACCCAGAGTTAAATCATGTAGACCAAGATTACTAATGCCACTTACCATAACAGATGATTGAGTTTGATGATATAAACCAGTTAAGCTCATAATGGGAATAATTGCAATAATACTCAGGCCCTCAAAGAAGCTCAGAACTACCATCATTAGACAGCTAAAGGTGATTTGTTTGGGATTGAATTTATATAGGCGTAAAAAAAATGACCAACTTTGCATACACAACCTGTTAAAGAATAAGATTAATTATCTTCAAACTGTGAAATAATTTTAAATTTATTAAAGCTATCTAGCCCACCAATAATAGTTACATTACCACAATTTATCCAAGCATGTGCTGTAAATTGTTGCGCTGCATCTTTACCAACCCCTAAATAAAAGATGTTCGGAATATGCCACAACCTAAGTAATATACGTGCCGTAAGCCCTTGAACCAGGCATTTAGATTCCCACAAGGTGAATTTGGACATAATAGCAATCAAGCGACCGATTGTACACGCATAACCAAACCTCTTATCTGTCATCTTAAAATTATGTTTCGGGTTGGGTTGCAATAAAACTTTGACATAATAGCGAAATGGAATCAATAAGATTACAATCCGTATAATCCCTAATAACAAAAAA
>DPRZ01000160.1 GCA_003538525.1 Neisseriales bacterium | reverse complement strand
TCAGGATGTGCATGTCCAACTATATTCGCGCCCCATGAACAAACATAATCAATATATTGCTTGCCATCGCTATCAAAAAGAAAACAATCTTTAGCCCGTGCTGTAAAAAAAGGTGTGCCACCAACTGAGTTAAATGAACGAACAGGTGAATTTACCCCACCAGGAATGTATTGTTTAGCTGTTTCAAAAATTTGTTGTTTTGTCATAAAAATCTTTCTAATTAACTTTTTCAATATTCGCAATGTTTAAATCTAAATTTTTCTTACCCATACCAATAAAAAATATTTCGGCAGTCATCTTTTTGCCATCTGAATTCAACCGTAAAACCTTACCTTGCCCAAATTTCGCATGACGCACCATATCACCAATTTTAATCGTTAAATCTTTTTCAACTAGCACCACACGCGAGGTTTTAGACTCTGGATTTGCCACCTGCGCTGGATTATTCGGTAATTTGAAATTATTGCGCTTCGGGGTATCATATTCATTTAATTGACTATAACCAATTGAGCTCACACCTGAAATATTTAAAATTAGCTCTTCAGGAATTTCATCCACGAAACGCGAAATTGGTGCTGAAATGCGTTTACCCCACAACAAACGGCTACACGCCCGCAATAAATATAACTTATCCCGCGCCCGCGTAATTGCAACATACATTAAACGGCGTTCTTCCTCAACATCTTTCAAGTTTTTAAGCGCATTATCATGTGGAAATAAACCTTCTTCTAAGCCAACCACAAACACTACTTTAAACTCCAAGCCTTTTGCGGCATGCACCGTCATTAGTTGTACCGCGGATTCCAAATTTTGCGCTTGATTATCAACCGATTCCAATACCGCGTGCGCGAGAAACTCCACTAAAGGATTATCTGCATCTTCAGCAGTAAAACCTGATACCGCGGTGACTAATTCATTTAAGTTATCTAAACGCTCTTCACCTTCTTTAGGATCGGCTTCAAAATGCGCACGGATACCACTCGTTTCAATAATATAGCTAATTACTTCGGTTAAATTCAAGACTTTAATATCACTTTGCATCATGCGAATTAAATCAATAAATTTACCAACCGTTAATTTAGATTTACCGGGTAAAAATTCCACCGCATCAAATAATGAAATTTGCCGCTGCAAAGCTAATTCTTGCAAATTCTCAATGGTACGCGCACCAATTCCACGGGCAGGAAAATTTACAATCCGCAAAAAAGCTTCATTGTCATACGGATTAACAATTACCCGCAAATATGCCAAAACACGTTTAATTTCTAAACGATCAAAAAAGCGTAAACCACCATAAACTTTATACGCCAAGCCACGATTATATAAATGTTGTTCAAAAACCCGCGATTGCGCATTAGAGCGATACAAAATAGCCATATCGGCTAAATCAATTCCATTGTTGTGTAAGCTCTTAATTTCATCAATCACAAAATAAGCTTCATCTTCTTCGGTATAACCCTCATATAAGCGAATTTTATCAATCTGAGCATTGTCAGTCCATAAATTTTTACCGATGCGCTCGCTGTTATTATTGATCAAGGCATTTGCCGCATCTAAAATTGTCGTAGTCGAACGATAATTTTGCTCTAAACGTAATGGCTCGGGTGCATTAAAATCGCGCAAAAATGCACGCATATTGCTAACTTTAGCTCCGCGAAAAGAATAAATTGATTGGTCATCATCACCGACTGCAAAAATTTCACTTTCAGCACCAACCAATATTTTAAGCCACAAATATTGTAACTGATTAGTATCTTGAAACTCATCCACTAAAATATGTTTAAATTGTTGTTGATAACGTCGCAACAAACCGTCATGCATCGCCAACAATTCATAACTCCGTAACAGCAGCTCAGTAAAATCGACTAATCCATCACGATTACACGTTTCTTCATATAAATTATAAATTTCTAACCACTGTTGCGTACGTAATCCATCCGGGGTTAATTGTGCTGCACGTAAGCCTTGCTCTTTTTGATAATTAATGTAACTTTGAATTTCTTTGGCTGGGTAGCGATCTTCATCCAAGCCCTTTTGTTTAATTAAGCGCTTGATTAGACTTTGCTGTTCACCTGCATCAATAATTTGAAAGCTCGCAGGCAATCCAGCTTCTTGGTAATGCGCGCGTAAAAGACGTAATGCAATCGAATGAAACGTTCCAACCCACATATATTTGGTATCGGTATGCAGCAACCTGCCAACCCGATTTAACATTTCGCGCGCAGCTTTATTGGTAAAGGTTACCGCTAACACCTCACTAATCCCTAAATGCCGCGTACGAATTAGCCACGCCAAACGGGTAGTTAAAACCTTGGTCTTACCACTACCCGCACCCGCCAAAACTAATAATGAACCATCGGCATGAGTAACCGCTTTAAACTGTTGCGAATTTAAACCCTCAAGCAAATCTGCATGATTTTGCATAATAAAACTTTTTAATAGTGTATGATTGTCGATATTTTAACATAGCCATCATTTAGATACGCCGAATATCCATCATCTTGGATGGGAATGGCGCCTAATAGTCTGCTATTGGCATTCAGCAAATAAACTATGCTCAAGTTCCAATAGTTTCAATACTTGATCCGATAAAAGCATTAGTCAATTGATTAAAGTTAATCGAAAGCTTAATCATTTAGTATGACCAACGCAAAATTACTATTCACCGCCCGAACTTCAACCAATAGATCCAGCTAGACTCTAATCACATTTTTTCACCGCCCGAACTTCAACCAATAGATCCAGCTAGACTCTAATCACATTTTT
>DPRZ01000291.1 GCA_003538525.1 Neisseriales bacterium | reverse complement strand
GGTACTACAATTCACCTTAAAATATAATTCAATTGGTATTAGTTATAACGTTACCCAACAATGAATTTATTTCGATCATAATTTATTACTGAATTATGCATAATTTTATGCCAAACCAAGCGACTCATAGTTTAACTCTATGGGCGCGGTTTGCTCAACAAGCAAACTTTTTATCCTAATTTACCCCCATCATAGCGACCAGCGCCACAGACTCTACCGCTAACTTAATTTTAAAAACACTACAAAAATATTTGACACATAAATAATACAATGTTATAATTCGCCCCTCGTTATTAATAAAAGGATTTAACGCTTTATGAAACTATCTAATTTATTTACTTATTTTACATTCTTCAATTTTAGCCACAAGCTAACCAAGCCAAGCACTGCTTCACTTTTGAATGCAAACAAGTCGCACTTCCCATCTGTTTTACGTAAAAAAGATTAATTTTAATTTTCCAATACTATCCTCGATAGCACCTTAGTTTCAACTCTAATCAAAAAAACAGCGCGTAGCCAAACAAGATTAAAATTAGTTAAGCAATCTAAATAACTCGCTTTAAAATTTAATTTTACTGAATACGCGCAAAATAATTTGACAGCTCAACCTAACGGTGTTAGAATCCACTCCTCTCTATTTTAACGGATATTGTCTGACAATATTTAAATTATGAAAACTTTTAACTTATACTCATATTACAACGGTGCAAATAGCTATCACGCAGCACTAAAAATTAATTACCTAATCTCATTAAGTAATCTCACACCACCAAGATTCCCAAGTACCTTACGCCCAAATACCTAAAGTCACTGCACTAACACTAGTTTTTCAAATTACGCTCAGCTATTCCATTATTTATCAGCAGATAATTAATCTATGGTAGGATTGATATCTGAGATATACTTTTAACTCTATACGGCAATCGAAGAAAATGAAAAATAAACAATTAAGTCTTTTAGACAAAAAATTATTGCTACCAGCTATTACTGATAGCTTTAAAAAACTTAACCCAATTACCCAAGCAAAAAACCCAGTCATGTTTGTGGTATATATTGGCAGTATTTTAACAACCTTACTTGGCATTTACTCCGCAACTGGACATGATGCGGGTGGCTCAACTAGCTTTATTATAAGTATCACCATTTGGTTATGGTTCACCTTACTCTTTGCTAATTTTGCCGAGGGTTTAGCGGAGGGACGCTCTAAAGCCCAAGCCGAAAGCTTAAAAAGTGCTAAAAAAGATGTTCAAGCCAAACAATTAAGCAATGCTAAAGCTCGCGATAAAATTAACTTAGTTTCCAGTAGCACCTTACGCAAAGGCGATATCGTTTTAGTTGAAGCTGGTGATAACATCCCGTGTGATGGTGAAATTATTGAAGGCTGTGCATCAGTCGATGAAAGTGCAATTACTGGCGAATCTGCGCCCGTGATTCGTGAATCTGGTGGTGACTTTTGTTCGGTTACAGGTGGAACCAAGGTGCTCTCGGATTGGATCATTGTACAAATTTCAGTTAATCCCGGCGAATCATTTTTGGATCGCATGATTGGAATGGTTGAGGGAGCAAAACGCCAAAAAACTCCAAATGAAATAGCACTCTCAATTTTACTCACCGCATTGACCATAATTTTCTTATTAGTTGCGGTAACACTTCTACCAATGTCTATTTATAGCGTCAATGCCAATCATAGTGGCTCGCCAATTAGTATTACGGTACTCGTAGCATTAGTAGTATGTTTAATTCCAACTACCATCGGCGGTCTATTATCGGCAATTGGCGTAGCTGGCATGGGTCGCATGATGGGTGCAAATGTCATTGCAACCTCGGGGCGCGCCATTGAAGCGGCTGGGGATGTGGATGTATTATTACTCGATAAAACTGGCACGATAACCTATGGTAATCGCCAAGCCAGCAAATTTTATGCCGTGGCTGGAGTTGAAGAAATTGAATTAGCTAAGGCAGCTCTACTCTCATCTTTATCCGATGAAACTCCTGAAGGTAAAAGCATCGTAGTGTTGGCGCGTCAAGCATATGTGATTGACGAACAAGATATTGATCCAGCTCAAATTGAATTTATCCCATTTACCGCTCAAACCCGGATGTCGGGAATTAACTACCGCGAGCAGCAAATCCGTAAAGGTGCGGCTGATGCACTCAAGAAATTAATGGCACAACTTGATGGTGGGAGTTACCCAACAGATACTCAACAAATTGTTGACATGGTTGCATCGCGTGGTTCTACCCCATTGGTGGTTGCTAAAAATAATCGCGTCTTAGGTATCATTGAACTTAAAGATGTCGTCAAAGAAGGTATCAAAGAGAAATTTGAAGAACTACGTTCGATGGGAATTAAGACCGTCATGATTACGGGTGATAACCGTTTAACCGCAGCTGCAATTGCTGCCGAAGCGGGTGTGGATGATTTTCTTGCCGAGGCAACCCCTGAAAATAAACTCGCGATTATTCGCGAATATCAAGCCAAGGGTAACTTAGTTGCGATGACTGGCGATGGCACCAATGATGCACCAGCTCTTGCTCAAGCCGACGTTGCGGTAGCCATGAATAGTGGCACTCAAGCCGCCAAAGAAGCCGCGAATATGGTTGATCTAGACTCATCACCAACCAAGCTAATTGAAATTGTTAAAATTGGTAAACAAATGCTGATGACGCGTGGCTCATTGACGACTTTTAGTATCTCGAATGATATTGCTAAATATTTTGCAATTATTCCAGCTACTTTTGCCAGCACTTACCCAGTTTTGAATCGCTTAAATGTTATGCATTTAGCCACACCGACTTCGGCCATTATGTCCGCAGTAATTTTCAATGCTTTAATTATCATTGGGCTAATTCCACTGGCACTCAAAGGAGTTAAATTTGCGCCCATGTCGGCTAGTAAAATGCTCCGCCGCAACTTCTTAATTTATGGAGTTGGTGGTGTGATAATTCCATTTGTTGGCATCAAAGCAATTGATATAATTTTGCAAATATTGCATTTAGTTTAGGATTAATATAATGAAATATCTACGTCAAGCACTAATTTCACTAGTCATTCTTACCCTGTTAACAGGGGTGATTTACCCATTGTTTATCTATGGAATTGGAAAAGTTTTCTTTAGTAACCAAGCTAATGGTAGTTTAATCGAAAAAGATGGACAGATAATTGGCTCAAGTTTAATTGGACAACAATTTAGCCAAGCTAAATATTTTTGGTCACGCCCATCAGCAACCAGCGGTAACAGTTATAACGGCTTAGCCTCAGGTGGTTCAAATCTAGGTCCACTTAATCCACAATTAGTTAGCAATGTGCAAGCTCGAACTACGGCATTAGAGAGTAATAATCCAGATCACAAGCCAATTCCCGTTGATTTAGTTACCGCATCAGGCAGTGGTCTAGATCCTGAAATTAGCCTTGCTGGAGCAGAATTTCAAATTCCACGCATTGCTCAGGCACGCAATGTAAAACCCGAACAAATTCAACAATTAATTAATCAAACAGCAGAATATCCCCTGTTTGGTTTGATTGGTGAAGCGCGGGTAAATGTATTAAAACTTAATTTAGCGCTCGATCAATTGAGCCTTAATTTAACGGAGCAAAAATAATGGAATGGTTATATATTACCAGCGGCATTATTGCCCTAGCGGTATTTGTGTATTTATTTATCGCACTATTTACGCCAGAAAAATTTTAATTAGTCAAAGCCTAATTTAAGGTCTAGCCATCGCTGAATAAAATTAAGTCCTTGAGCTTTAAAATATACCTGACTTAATCTTAAAACTTAAATTGACTTAAACTAACCTAATTTATGCAATTTTAATT
>DPRZ01000233.1 GCA_003538525.1 Neisseriales bacterium | reverse complement strand
CTGGCATAGGCGGCACGCAAAATAGTCCCCAAATTCCCTGGATCTTGAATATTCTCAAGCACTAAACTATCTTGGGTTAAACTCGGTTCTGCTAAAGTGGACTTAATTTTAATTACCGCTACAATTTCAGACAATGAATCTAGGATATTTAATTTACGCATAATCTCAATTGGAACCAATTTAATCGCCTGTGGATTAGTCAGCGAATTAATTAGATCTTGGTATTTCGTAACGGCATCTTCAAGAATTAGCACCTGTTCAACTAAGCCATATTTAATGGCTTCTTGTAGCAAATGCTCACCATAAATGACTGCCTGTGCCTCACTGTGGCGAAATTTACTTTCATTTGCCAACCGTACAATCCGCTTAACTAAGGGATTATCTTTCGATCCAATATGATTAAACGCTAACACAAATCTCTTTCTTGAGTCACACTCACAAAAAATACCCACACAAAGGTAGGTATTTTAACAAATTTAAGCGCTGATGATTAAATTAAAGAATTCGGATCCACATAGTTATAGCCTAAATCACGCGCAACTGCGTAATAGGTTACATTACCACGGCAAATATTTAGACCGTTCATTAAGTGTTTGTTTTCTAAAACGGCTTGTTTCCAACCTTTATTGGCTAAATCAACTACAAATGGTAACGTTGCGTTAGTCAATGCCAAAGTTGAGGTTTTTGCCACCGCACCAGGCATATTTGCCACGCAATAATGCACAACATCATCCACAATGTAAGTCGGATTTTGATGAGTGGTTGGCATCGAAGTTTCAAAACAACCACCCTGATCAATCGCCACATCAATAAGAACTGCGCCTTTTTTCATTTCTTTTAGCATATGGCGTGAAACTAATTTCGGCGCAGCAGCACCCGGAATTAAAACTGCACCAACGATCATATGTGCCGAACGAATGGCTTTTTCTAAGTTCATATGATTGCTATAAATTGTTTTAATCCGACCATTAAAATCATTATCAATTTTTTTCAGGACGTTTAAATTACGGTCAAAAACAGTTACATCTGCACCTAGGCCAGCTGCCATCCGTGCAGCATTCATACCAACCACACCACCGCCAATCACCACAACGTTAGCAGGTTTAACCCCAGGGACACCGCCCATTAAGATTCCGCAACCGCCCTTATGATATTCCAGGGCATGCGCTCCAGCTTGAACTGCCAAACGACCAGCGACTTCAGACATTGGTGCTAAAAGTGGAAGCCCACCATTGTCATCAGTTACCGTCTCATAGGCAATGGCAACACAATCAGAATCAAGTAAACCTTTGGCTAATTCTTGATCTGCCGCCAAATGTAAAAAAGTAAATAATACTTGCCCAGAGCGCAGCATTTTATATTCGCTAGCTTGTGGTTCTTTAACTTTAATAATCATTTCAGCGCGCTCAAAGACTTCTACGGCTGACTTAGCGATTAAAGCACCAGCTTTGATATAATCTTCATCCCCATAACCAATTGCCAATCCGGCATTGCTTTCAACCAAGATTTTATGCCCATAACGAATTAGTTCATAAACTCCAGCAGGAGTCATTCCAACCCGATACTCATGGTTTTTTATTTCCTTAGGTACACCGATTAACATACTTATCTCCCAAAATAGACGGAATATTTGCAAATTTCAGCGTAGATTAACGCTTAATTAAATTAATTTCATAGCCAAATTTACTCCACTCAGCCAGTTCCTCGTTCAAAGAAAATAACGTTAATGGGTTATTGATTAACCATTCATTGCTAACTATCAAATCATAGCCAGTTTTATGCGCTTTTTCAACTTGTATAATTTCAGACCAGTTAATATCTTTACGACTGCGATTAAAAATAACTGCCAAGCGAAATGAGATTAATGCAAACAACGAACGATATTTAATTTTGTCATTAAACATTTTACATAATTTGTCATAAACTTTAGCCACACTACCACGATGCGAACGAACTAACTCAGCAATAATGGTTTGCTCTGGCTTGGAAAACCCAGCCAAATCCGAATTTTGTAAAATATATGCACCGTGTTTATGATAATCATTATGTGAAATTGAAAGTCCGATTTCATATAATTCGCAAGCCCAAAGTAATAATTTCCGACGCTCATGATTGGGTTTTTCAACTGAGACTATTGAATTTTGTAGAAAAATCGCAAAATTAGCCACACGATTACTTTGCTTAATATCTAAATCATAACGCTTTTTTAAGTCAACGACGGTAACCTCGCGCAAATCTGAATCACTTTTACGCCCCATTAAATCATACATCACACCCTCGCGCAGTGCACCATCGGCAATGGTCATGCCGCCAATTGCTAACTCTTCAAAAATCGCCAGCATAATTGACAAACCACCAGGAATTACCGCTTTACGATCTTCTTTAATTCCACCAATTTGAATATTTTTAATCGCTTTGGTTTTAATTAACATTTTTTTGAGGGCTTGCATACCCTCATAAGTAATTTCGCTCGATAAACCATTTTCCACACACATGTCATAAATAGTTTTCGCCGTGCCTGAAGTGCCAACCGCCAACTGCCAATCTTGTTTGGCAAATAAATGCTCCATTGATTGAATTTTACTCCGCGCGGCTAAAATAGC
>DPRZ01000275.1 GCA_003538525.1 Neisseriales bacterium | reverse complement strand
TATCGTAAGTTGGTAATTTATTATAACGGAGATATTTAACCCCAGCCATTACAATATAATAAACTAGGCCAAATAAAATCACCCAGACTAGATTTAAACTAAAAAAGATAATCATTCCACCAAGTAAGACTACAACCAACAAAAAACCAAAGCAGCCAAATAAGCCTGGTAGTAATAACAAACTTAAAAAGCCCATAAAACCAAAAAACATCAAGCCACCAATAATTTCTAAGATTAACATCATATTTTGTACACCTTTTAATATGCCCCATATTTTAACACCTTATGGAGCTAACAACCAATAAAAAAACCACGAGCTAAACTCATGGCTTTCTGTTAATCTATAATTCTACAGATTCGGGCAAATCCCTGAATTCGTGCCCGAGTTCAATTGATTCTCAAAAGTACACAACGCAACAATACTACCTTGCACAAACATGTCCCCATGATCATACGGAGTACCCAAGCTCGCACCTGCTGCATTAGCCGTCCAAAATTTCGAATTTGCCAGTGAGTTTGCGGTGGTGGCATCTTCCAATGGTAAAACTTGAAATAAATTATTCGTCAATTGGAAGTTTTGAATAATCGTTGACTCAATTAAATTACCACTCGCAGGAGTTGTACATGGCGCTAAAGAGCCAACCATATTTCCGCTACCAGCAAAACTAACTCCATTTTTCATGCATGAATAAGCTTGATGAGCATTAATCACTGTCACCGCTGAATCATATACCATATGAATTAAATTAATTGGTGAATGAGATTGCCAATTATAGGTTGAACCATCGGTTAGAATCCGAATGAAATCAGGATTAGTTGAAACCCCTTGATTAATAAACAAGGTTCCCGCACTATTCGTACCATAATGACTTGACGCTAGAGTACTAGATTCATTACCAAATGGGGTAAATGCAGTAATCGTTGGGCTTGATAATGGATCATAACCATTAACTGTAAACGTATTCGCTACAATTGCACCACTAATTTGTGAACCGGTATAGATACTTCCGTAAATACCTGAATATAACTGATACAAATTAGCCGTACCACTGCCACCAACAACCGCCATATTTATTCCCGACCAAAAGGCTGGGTTCATCGCATAATTATATGCCCCACTAACATTATGGAAACTATAATACATCGCCGCGGTTAAAACATAGCTAGTTAAACCGGGTTTATACATAGCAGCCGCTGGCGCTGTGACAATATTCCAATTATTCATCGCTGACACGGCTGGAGTAGCCGATTTGCTTGGGTACGCCTGCATCATATCAAGATTACCACAATTGTAACTTGGATTGGATGAACAATTAAAAAGCCCATCATTATTATCATTAAACGCAAAATTCATTTGATCGGTTAATGAATAAGCACCCTCTTGTGGTGAGGTGATTTTAAGTGTCAGATTATTTTGTGTCAACAAGTTAGCCCCACTACTTTGCGCAACTCGTGAGGCATCTAATGCATAACCACCACCCTCAGAGTATCCCGTAATAAAGAGCGGTAAATTTAAACTGGTTGGCACATTGTTATCCGCCAAGATTTTACGCATTGCTGGCAGCATATTAAAGGCTGACCAAACATTGTTTTCTGGATAAGCAACATAAGGGTGAACATTGTTATAATCAACACCTTGACCAACATAATCAGGTGCGACTACCACAAAACCACGCGCAGCATATACCGCGGCAAGCATCGCAAAAGTTGCCGCGCCTGTATTATCGATACTGGTAATATTACAATAATTTGGTATATTTACAGACATATTGCCTGCACCTTTTGCAATTGGACCAAGACAGGATGGAACTTGATTTTTGCCAAAAGTAGTTGGATGAAAATACACCACTACTCCACGCGGCGTAACATTTTTAGGGATAATAATTAGCCCAGAAGCGGTACGGATAACCTGACTTGGATCTGTCTCTGCCCCCTGCCCTGGTGTAGAATACTGGATGGCATAGGCGCCAACACTAGTGGCTTTAAAATAGCTTGGAGTTGTCAACGGCGCTAGCGGTGGAAAGTTATAGGCACTCGCAGAATTTAAACTATTCGCCTTTTGATAATCTGATTCCGTATATCCAGAACCACTAAAGCTAGCAAAGTTTCCTGCCTGCAGCATAATTGGATAAAGTGCCTTGGTTATACTAGCATACGAACCAATATTTTGCGCGCTTTCGACCAGCAAATTTCCATAATCTGCGCTAGCCGTTGGACCAGCACTCCCACCACCATTACAGGCCACCAAGCCCAAGCCCATTAACACTGAGCAACTACTCAGAGCAATTTGTTTTAATTTCATATGACAACCCTAAAAAATACGTTAGGTTACGTGTAAAAATAATCAGCTATTATAACTTGTTAGATAAGTCACAATTAACAAAATTAATTCTATTTAACGTACTCGCATACCAGCTTGTGCTCCAGCATGTGGCTCAAGAATATATAATCCACAATCCTTATCCTCAAAGCTAGCGGCTAACACCATTCCTTCACTCATGCCAAATTTCATTTTACGGGCGGCTAAATTTGCAACCATTACAGTATGTTTACCAACTAAATCAGCAGGGTCATAGGCTGACTTAATTCCCGCAAAAACATTGCGCTGTTCATTACCCAAATCTAAGGTTAACTGAATTAATTTATCGGCACCTTTAACGTGACTAGCTGCAACAATTTTAGCTACTCTAAGATCAATTTTACTAAAATCATCTATGCTAATGGTTTCGGCAATTGCCTCATAACTTGATTTTAACGCAAGCTGAGTTTGCGGTGCATCTTCAGGCGGCGCAACAACTTTATTTAACTCAATCAAATTATTTATTTGAGCGACTTCAACCCGCGTAATTAAATGACTATAATCATTGATCGCGTGATTAAGTAATAAACTATCTAAATCAACCCAAGTTAACGCAGGAATATTTAAAAAGGCTTCAATTTTGCCAACTAAATTCGGCACAACAGGCTTAAGGTAAATACTCAAAACTCTAAAGGCATTAATTAAGGTTGTACAAACTAAATGTAATTGCGCCTGCTGTGCTTCATCTTTAGCCAATAACCACGGTTTAACCTGATCAACATACTGGTTAACCTCATCCACCGCACTCATGATTAATTTAATTGCTTTAGAAAATTCACGACTCTGATACAAGTCGGCTAATTCATAGCGAATGACTAAGATTCGCTCAATAATGGTTTGATATTGCGCAAGATTATCTGTCGTAATGTAAGTAGCAAGTTCACCAGCTAGTTGATTATTAAAACGTTTTGCCATAAAACCTGCTGAACGAGCGGCAATATTGACAAATTTACCCACCAACTCTGAATTAATTCGCGCCACAAAATCATCAAAAGATAAATCAATATCTTCAAATTTGCTAGTTAATTTACTCGCAATATAATAACGATAAAATTCAGGATTGATTCCGCTGTCTAAAAAACTTCGTGCTGTGATAAAGGTTCCTCGCGATTTAGACATTTTTTGTCCATCCACGGTTAAAAAGCCATGCACAAATAAACCGTTTGGCGTGCGATAACCCGCATCATGCAACACTGCTGGCCAAAATAAAGCATGGAAATACAAAATATCTTTACCAATAAAATGATAAATTTCAGTATCTTCAGCATTCCAGAGTTGATTAAAATCCAAACCATTTTGGGTGCAAAAATGCATAAAACTACTTAAATAGCCCACAGGAGCATCTAACCATACATAAAAATATTTACCTGGAGCGTCAGGAATTTCAAACCCAAAATAAGGTTTATCTCGGGAAATATCCCAATCTTGTAAACCACCTTCTAGCCATTCCTGCATTTTATTTTTAGCTTCGCTCTGTAAACGCCCACTGGTACCTAACCAACTTGCAAGAAAATTACCAGCACCACTGAGTTTGTAGAAATAATGCTCTGATTCACGCAGAACTGGCGTGGAACCTGAGACAACTGAAAACGGATTAATTAAATCGGTCGGTGCATAAGTTGTGCCACATTTCTCGCAATTATCGCCATACTGATCTTCGGATTTACATTTCGGACAAGTGCCTTTAACAAAGCGATCAGGTAAAAACATCTGCTTTTCTTCATCAAATAATTGACTGATAGTTTTTACCGCAATTTTGTCATTGGCTTTTAATTTATTATAAATGTCATAGGCAACAAACTTATTTTCAGGCGAATTGGTAGTATAAAAATGATCATAAGCAATTCCAAAGCCAGCAAAATCCGCAGTATGCGCTTTATAATAAGCCTCAATCAATTGCTCTGGAGTAATTCCCTGTTGTTCAGCCTTTAACATAATTGGCGTACCATGCGTATCATCGGCACAAATAAAATAGCAGCGCCGTTGGTGCATTTTTTGAAAGCGTACCCAAATATCGGCTTGAATATGTTCGACCATATGCCCTAAATGAATGTCTCCATTAGCATACGGTAACGCACAGGTTACAATTGTTGTGTTTTGCATTTTTTACCTTTAGAACTAAATACTTTACTAAATTCATCAACTTTTAGCTATTAAGCAGCGATTTTGATATGCTAAAATAGCGTTCGTAAACAATTTTTATAATTTATCCCACTACTAAAATGAGGATTAAACTTCCATGAATTATATGACTAATAAACCTAAGATTATAGCACACAAGATCAAGCCTGGCTTAAAACGGATCGCAAATATCAAAAACATCATTGCGGTTACCTCAGGCAAGGGCGGCGTAGGTAAATCAACTACGGCGGTTAATTTGGCCTTAAGTTTAGCTAAATTGGGCACCAGCGTTGGCATTTTGGATGCCGACATTTATGGTCCATCCTTACCAATACTCTTTGGCGAAACAGGTTATAAGCCTGATGTAAGTAGTAACAATCGCTTTATTCCGCTGGAAAAATACAATGTTCAAGCGATGTCATTTGGTTTCTTGGCTGATCCTAAACAGGCGACTATTTGGCGTGGCGCAATTGTAAACAAAGCGCTAACTCAATTACTCAACGATAGCGAGTGGAACGAACTCGATGTTTTAATCATTGACATGCCACCTGGCACAGGTGATATCCATTTAACTATTGCGCAGAATTTTCCAATCACCGCCACACTGGTAGTAACTACCCCGCAAGATATTGCGTTACTCGATGTTGGCAAAAGCATTAATATGTTTCAGAAACTCGATATTCCCTGCCTTGGTGTCGTTGAAAATATGTCCACCCATATTTGTGAAAACTGTGGGCATGAATCAGATATTTTTGGACTGGGTGGCAGTGCACGTTTACAAGAAGAATATGGATTGGATTTATTAGCCAAGCTGCCGCTTAATTTGGCGATTTGTCAACATAGCGATTTAGGGCGTCCAATTGCAAGCTTGAGTGACAATAAAATTGCTGATATTTATATCCAATTAGCCGGGAAGGTTTTAAATCAGCTCGCCACATTAGGCAAAGATTATTCGAGTTTAATTCCGCCAGTCCAAACCATTAAATAAAAACTACAAACATAGCCACGGATCATACGTGGCTAAACCACTGACTATCCGTTTGGGCGCGAGCCATAAACGTTCATAGCGTTCGGTAATCGTTGCAACACCCAAAAAATGTTGATTCGCATAAATTTTAACTTCTTGCTCGAGCAATAATCCATCTGGTAATTCGTTTAAATGCACGGGATTGCCAAATTTAATTGACAAATATTGTTCAGGCGAAACAGTATAATCCACTAGCTGCTCACATAAAATCGCAGGAGATAGTAACTGTAATTCAGACAAGTCAGTTATTTGTTCCAAATCTTCCAAACTACAGGCATCCGCCAACAAAAATTGATTGGTTTGCGTACGCCGCAAAGCAATTAATGATGCACCACAACCTAATAGGTTGCCAATATCTTCGGCTAAGGTACGGATATAGGTTCCTTTACTAACTTTAGCGCGAAAAGTAATTTGTTGTAATTCAGCGTTATAGCTGATTAATTCTAATTGATGAATTACCACTTGACGCACTTTTCGTTCAATTTCAATGCCCTCGCGCGCATATTCATAGAGTGGACGACCATTATGTTTCAACGCCGAATACATCGGTGGAATTTGACTAATTGCACCCGTAAAGTGCTGCAACGCCGCCTGAATTTTAGTTAAATCGGTATCGACGGGATTAGATGCAACTAATTTACCCTCACTATCCCCACTATCGGTAACGATACCTAGTTGAGCAGTAGCAAGATATTCTTTATCACCATCCAGTAAATAATTGGCAAATTTGGTCGCCTCACCCAAACAAACGGGCAATAAGCCCGTGGCTAATGGATCCAAGGTGCCTGTATGCCCAACTTTTTCGGCATTTAAAATCCATTTAACCCGTTGAATAGCACGATTACTGGATAAACCCAGTGGCTTATCGAGCAGCAACAAACCGTTAATTTGATTGCGGATTTTCTTCATCATCACTTTCGTCACTAAAATCATCGGCAACTTTATTAATCAAGCTCAAAATGTGCGAGCCACGTTCCAAAGACTCATCAAAAATAAACTTCAATTGCGGCACGGTATAGGTGGTTAAACCTTTCGATAATTCCGAGCGAATAAAACCCTTAGCACTTTCGAGCGCCTTAGCAATACTAGCTTTATGTTCATTTTGCATTACCGAATAATAAATTTTAGCTAAAGAATAATCATTAGGGATTTGCACATCATTAACCGTAACCCAATTAATTCGTGGATCTTTAACTTTTGTGCGCAAAATTGCCATAATGTCGCGTTGAATTTGATCGGCCATCCGGGTGGCGCGATTACTTGCTTTTTTCATAGATTTAAACTTTATAAATAGCAAAATTTACCAGCTAAAAAACTGGTAAATTCTTAATCTATATCCAAATTAATTGTTCTAACTTGAAAGAACTGCAAAATTAATTTTGCTATTACCATGAGTATAAATACTCACTAACTAAGCACCAAAACTTGCAAACCATCATCGCTAAAACTCAATTAATTCAAATATAATTGATAACACCCTAAATTATTCAGATTTAACTTAATCTAGGGTATTTAATTACAGACTACGTTGAATTTCTGAAATTTCAAAAGCCTCAACGATATCGCCTTCTTTAATGTCATGGAAATCTTTAATTGATAATCCACATTCATAACCAGTCTTAACTTCCTTAACATCATCTTTGAAACGACGTAAGCCACTTAACTCACCAGTATGAACGACCATGCTATCACGAATAATCCGAATCCGTGAACTACGGCGCATAATACCATCCAGTACCATACAACCCGCAATTACATGTTTGTTAATCGTAAACACTTGGCGAATTTGCACATTACCTAAAATTACTTCACGTTTTTCAGGTGATAATAACCCAGTTAATGCCGCTTTAATATCATCAATGATTTCATAAATAATATTGTAATAACGAATTTCAATATTGTTA
>DPRZ01000049.1 GCA_003538525.1 Neisseriales bacterium | reverse complement strand
CTAGTTCATGCATGGGATGTTTTGGCGACCATGACCCCCCCTGAATACAGCGCTATAAGACCTTATTTAGCCAACAGCAGTGGTTTCCAAAGTGCTCAGTACCGATGCATAGAGTTTTCACTTGGAAATAAAAATGCAGCCATGTTAAAGCCGCATGCTCATCATCCTGACCGCCTTGCAATGGTAGAAAAAGCCTATCAAGCACCTTCTCTTTATGACCGCAGTTTGCAGTTATTAGCCAAGCGTGGAATTGCAGTACCCGATGCCTACTTAGAGCGTGATTGGACACAAGCTTACGTGGCTCATCCCGAAGTAGAAAATGCTTGGCTTACCGTCTATAGAAATCCAAAGCAATACTTTGACCTTTACCAGCTAGGTGAAGAACTCACCGATTTAGAAGATGCTTTTAGGCTGTGGCGCTTTAGACATGTCACAACCGTTGAAAGGGTTATTGGTTTTAAACGAGGCAGTGGTGGCACAAGTGGTGTGAATTACCTGCGTAAAATGTTAGATATTGTATTGTTTCCAGAAATATGGAGCTTGCGCACCAATCTTTAACATTGCATTAAGAATAGAGTTTTAAAATAGAGCCATAAATTCTCAATCTCTTTTGGGAATATGTTTTTGAAAAATTTATGGCTCTACCTACTATTGATATTAACCCTGAAGATGATGCAATCACTGTCCAACAACGGATAAGTGCCACTCAACGTTCTACTTGGACTAGTGTGGTGGTTAATATTTTTCTCACTATTATTCAAATCATTACGGGTATATTTGCCCAATCACAGGCTTTAATCGCAGACGGAATTCATTCTATGTCTGATTTAATAGCCGATTTTGTGGTCTTATTTGCTAGCCACCATGGTCAAAAAGATGCAGATGAAGATCACCCCTATGGTCATTACCGATATGAAACCGCCGCCACTTTTATATTGGGTGGACTTTTATTGGCGGTAGGTATAGGCATGCTTTGGAGTGCTGGGAACAAATTATTAAACCCATCAGCTATTGCCCCTGTACACATTATTGCTTTATGGGTTGCTCTTATTACTTTGTTTGCTAAAGAGTTTTTGTTTAGGTATATGCTAAAAATAGCAAAAAGTGTGAAATCAAGTATGTTGGTGGCCAACGCTTGGCACGCAAGGTCTGATGCGGCTTCCTCTTTAGTGGTGGCATTGGGCATTGTGGGTAACTTGTTAGGCTATGCTATTTTTGATCCCATTGCAGCCTTAATTGTTGGCTTAATGGTGATGAGAATGGGTTGGTCATTTAGCTGGGATGCCTTACATGACTTAATGGACAGAGGTGCTGATGATTTAGAGGTAAAAGCTATACAGCAGACCTTATTAAATGCACCTGGTGTTGAAGATGTTCATGATGTTAGAACAAGAAAAATGGGAGACATGCTGATAGTAGATGCCCATATCGAAGTGAAAGCAGATATTACTGTGGAGGAAGGTCACAATATTGCGGTTGAAGCTAGACGCCAAGTTTTACAACGTCACCGGGTTTTGAATTTAATGACACACATTGACCCTTGGAAACGACCAGATTTAGATCACGCTCCGATAAAGTCCTAAACTGCTTATACGTCATTATCCACAACTGTTTTTAAATACAGTTAATTTAAAATAAAAGACTTAATTATCAGCAATTTAATCTTAGAAACTGAAACTTAGTTCAAAAACTTTATAAATGACTTGCTATTTTATTAATACTGTATAAAATAACACCATAGAGTTTTATAAAAAGGAGGCTCTTATGTTAACTTTGGTACAAAATAAAGCGAGTCCTTCCATGACGGCAACGGGTAATTACACAGTTTGGACTATTTCCGAAATTGATGTGCATGAAAACATGGTGGTCTTAAGCAATAGCAATAACGCTGTATTACGCCGTTTTTCAGCCCCAAGTAAAATTATTTCTGCCCAAATTAACGGTTTAGACCTTATCATGCAAACCGTTGACGGCTATGAATGGACGATTCAAATTCCGACTGGTGCACGAAGAAGGCTAGCTACACGTACACCAAGTAAACAAAAATTTCGTTTTATCTAAATATTAATCCGCTCGTTCTTGGGCTAATACTTCAAAAATCCTATTGGCTTGTAATGCGTCATCTTGCTGTATTTCATCTTTAAAAATCACAGCATCCATATTAATTTGTAATATAGCAATAGGATTTTCTGTTCCCTCACCATTTAAATAGGGAATAATCATGACACAATCATCTGATTCAATATCTTTAAATTGTGCAATTTCGCTAATCACATATAAAGCAGTCACCATTTCATAAATATTATCTGAGAACTCTAATAATGCAAATGTCCAAGTTTGTGACATTTCATCATAATGATTAATATACGGTTCTTGTGCCACATTATTTTGTTCATCACAATAACTTTTAAGCCAATTCATTACCAATAATTCTTGGCTGCAGTTATCTTCAATATCATCTAAATAAACTTCAACACCCTCATAGCGCTGTTGATCTAACCAAGCGCTTAATCCTGGTAGTTCTATTGGGGAGGCAGTGGTATGCGTTAAATACGATTGCAATGCTTGTTTTGAAAGCTTAATTTTGAAATAAAGTTGTGAAATATCAGACATTTGAAATTAATTTTTAATATAGTAATCAATATAAATTGTTTTATGGCTTTGTAGTGGCTGTTACGATCTCATTCTACAAAAAGCACATGTTTATGAACTATTTTCTAATAATGGGGAGGTAGTTCAATTTTTGCAATACTATTTTCTTGTTT
>DPRZ01000280.1 GCA_003538525.1 Neisseriales bacterium | reverse complement strand
TTGAACTGACTAATTTGAGCAATGTTTAGGCTAATTCTCTGCGCTAAATCATCGAGGGGCAAACAGTTATGTGCGGTAGCAAAAGGGGCTTCCATTTCCTCTGCCATCATTTCTAAACCCAATAAGATGTAGATTAACACAATCAAAATCGGTACGATGAAGATACCAAATTGATCGACCCAACCAAATGGGAAGATTAGCATATAAAAGAGAAGAGCAAAGCGTGCAAAGATGTTGAACCCACGTGGAACTGGTGTATTCACAATTTTTTCGCAACCGCCTAAAACATCGGTTAATTCCGAGAGTAATTTATCCAGTGACATAAATTGTTCAAAACTAAGTTTGTTTGCTTGGCGTAGGTTATTAGTTTCAGTTTGTAAATGATGGATTAGCAAACTTGGTAAATGATCATCAGCTTGATAGCTTATGCCTAATTTATCCATCAGTTGTTGCGCAGAGTTTAGTTCTTTGCGCAAGTGATATTTTAGCAAAGTTGGAAAATTTTGTAGTAAGCATAAAAAGGGTTGGGAATCTTGCACTCCAACGAAGCTGTGCATTTTTATCGCTAAATTTCGCGAGATATTAACCAGTTGTCCCCACAGTCCACGACCTTCCCACCAACGATTATAGGCAACATTAATCCTAAAGACAATAATTATTGAAAGACAAAAGCTAAACAGTAAATGAAATTCACCAAGGTGACTGCTGGTTTTGTTGATATCAAATTTATAATCAATTACATTGGCAGTTAAGGCATACAGTACCATAAAAATTAAGAAATACTTTAATTTAACAAAAACGCTCTCATGGTGGATGTGAAGTAGTGATACTAACCAACTAAATGGATTGTAGTCATTGTTTGGCATGAGTTAAATTTCCTTGTGTGGCGCTGCTCGTAAATTAATAATAGCGTTGCTTGATAAATAAGCGCCGTGGAATTAATGCATAAATTGCACCAACGGCAACTAATAAGTAGCCATACATACTTACCAATGGTCCTGAAAAGCCAAAGACTTTCCAATCAATCGCGGCACATTCTGCCGTGCCAGTTAAAACCGTTTTAATAAAACCACTTAAAGGGATTTTTTTGTAGAGTACTTCTAATGGCATACCACAAGATGCAGGCCATTGATCTGGAGGTAAACTTTGTAACCAGACATGATGATGAGCAATTTTGGCACCGAATAATGCAACGGCTAAAATAATAATCGCATAGATAAGATTACCCCAAGATTTGCAGTTATTAATTAATGCACAGAATGCAAAAAAAGCAATTATGGCATAGAACACCCGTTGTGCAATACATAATGGGCAAGGTTCAGCACCTTGGAATAACTGTGCGTAAATGGCAAACGTAACTGAGGCGGCGGAGAAGAGAAAAATCAAACCAAAAGTTAATCTTGGTGTGATAAATTTAAATAAACTTGAGAACATGACGCTAAACCTTTACAATAACGTAAATAAAGTCAACCATTATATACTAATTTGGAGCCATCATGCGTAGTGTGTTTTATATTTCTGATCATACAGGGATCACCACCGATAAACTTGGAACGGCTTTACTGGGGAAATTCCCTAACGTTGAGTTTCGTAAAGAATCTTTTCCTTTTGCCGATACTCCGGCTAAAATCAGTCAGGCACTCTTAAAGGTGAAGAATCGTTTCTTTGTTGAGGGTAAAAAACCAATTATTATTTCTAGTGTGCTTAATCCAGAATTACGTCAATTGTTAGTGGTTGATTATGCGGAGAGCTTGGATTTTTTTGAAGCTTTTCTTGGGCGTTTGGAACATGCTTTGGAATGTGAGGCTACTTTGGATTCCTCCCGAAGTGCGCATGGGATAGGCAATGAAGAAAATTATAATCATCGGATTGATGCAATTCATTTCTCGCTGGAAAATGATGATGGAGTGAGTTGTAAACACTATGATGATGCAGATATTGTGATTGTCGGTGTTTCACGGGTTGGTAAAACACCAACGAGTATTTATTTGGCGGTGAATTATGGTGTGAAAGTAGCTAATTATCCATTGGCTGAAACTGATTTACGCAGTGATTGTTTGCCAAAAGCCTTGATTCCCTATCAATTAAAATTATTTGGCTTAAGCATTGAATCTGAACGGTTACATAATATTCGCTCACATCGTTTACCAAATACTAAATATTCACAGCTTAACACTTGTATTAATGAAATTCAAGCTGCCGAACGGATGATGAATAATTGCGGTATTCCATATTTAAATACCAGTCATAAGTCAATTGAGGAAATTTCGGTAGCAATGATGCAATTGGTTAAATTGAAACGCCAATTTTAAGTCAGGCTGCTGAGTTTTAGCACTGATAAGTAAAAATAATCGCCGAGTCGTTCTGAATCGGTGTATAATCTGGTTCTTATTTTTTAAAATTCGCACACTTGTGGTAAAGGGGTGTGGCGCAAGCCATCTAAATCCACGGGTGGAGGTATAACCCTTGTTAAGGAAAATTCACTATGTCAGTTTCTATTAAAGAAATGTTAGAAGCCGGTGTCCATTTCGGTCATCAAACTAAATTCTGGAATCCACGAATGAAACCATTCATTTTTGGCGCACGGAATAAAATTCACGTTATCGATTTAGATCAAACTAAACCAATGTTTGAAGATGCAATTAAATTTGTTAAACAAACAGTAAAAAACAAAGGTTTTATTTTGTTTGTTGGTGCAAAAGCTCAAGC
>DPRZ01000268.1 GCA_003538525.1 Neisseriales bacterium | reverse complement strand
AGAGCGCCTTGTGAATAAATTTTCTGCAATAAGCGCACATGCATAAAGTTTTTAGTTAAGTTAAAGGCTAGTTTAATTAGTCTTCAACTTATTTTAATAATGGTAAGATATTTTTTATTTTAATAGGAAATTTAATTAAGTGAAAAAAAGTGATTATTTAATTATAGCTGTCATAGGTATTGCTATCGTTGGATGTAATGGTGGTAATAGTTCAGCTTCTAATTCAAATGTACCTCAAAGTGCGGTGCAGAAGCAAGTTTTTGTCTCTCAGAGCAATCAAATTCTAACACCTGTTTCAGCGAGTACAAATTTCTCTTTGGCTGGTGCTAATGCTAATGCTAATGTTAAAGCACAGAAGAGTTCTTTGAACGCTACAAATAGCTGTTTACAGTTAGTTCAACAGGAGCCTAGCGGACAAAATTATTCTACTGCGTTTGGTGGTAGTCAGTATTGGTCAACCGCAAGCATAACTTTTGGTTTACAAAATATTTGTGATACGCCTCAAGGTTTTACCGCAAATGTTATCTTAAATAATGCTTTGATTAATGGTAGCGAAATTACTTCAACTAGTTCTAGCGTTTCTCAATCTGGTCCTTTGTACATGAATACCAGCGTAGCTGGGGGTAGTAGTCCTGTAATTACTATTACTACACCTAGTTATCCCAATTCTGCTAGTTGGGCACAGCTTGCTCCTGGTGCAATTCAAACTTTTACAGTGCAAACGGCATATTCTAGTTTAATTAATAGTTTGACTGTCTCTAGTGTATCCATAGCTGGTGCTCCAGCACCTACTCCAGTTGTACCTGGTAGTTTGCAGTTAACTGTTGATGCATCACAAATTGCTGCAGCTTGTGGCAGTAGTAATTGCAATAATTTGCAGGTTAACTTAATTTCCCCTTCTTCGGTAATTGTTGCAAGTGAATCAGTAAACCCTGCGGTTAACCCTGTTGTTCAGTATAACGTGCAAAATCTTGCTCCTGGGCAGTATTCTGTTACAGTGAATAATGTTCCAACGTTACCAAACGGAACAATTAATTATGCATATCAACCAAGTTCAACGGTGGCTGTCGCGGCTGGTAATCTTTCATATGAATCGGTGGTATTTAGTTATACACCAACCGCGGTTAATAACTCGGTTGCATTAAATCTTGCCGCTATTGTTGGTCCTAATAATAGCCGCTTTGAAAGCTCCGTTATTTTAGGCCGAATTATTAATAACACCAATAATGTGGTTTCAACATTTCAATTAAATTTGGGATCTAGTCAAACTATTTCATCGCAAGCACTACCAAACGGTACTTATACTCTTGAAGTACAGGGTGTTGGTGATGCAGCAAGTGGTATTTACTATGCGCCGATTATTCAGCCGTTAGTAATTAGTTCCGCAAATACGAGCGTTAATCTTAAATACGGCAATCAACTTTCTCCATCACAGTTAAGTGAAGTAAGTTTTTCAGTTAATAATGCGATTAATGGTCAAACTATAGCATTTGGTTCTGATTATAAGTATTATGTTTATAATGTAGATAATTTGGTTTCAGGAACTTATTTATTCCCAGAGAGTGATTCTGTACATGTGAATGTTAGTTCTATTAGCGGATATACAACGGCGACAAATCCAACTCCTTTGGTAATTAGTTCAACTGGCCCAGCTTCGGCTACGGTGACAAATACAGCTGTTGCGGGTAATAATCTGATGGTTGGTTATTTATCTAATAGCTATGGAATTGGTTCAAGTATTTATACTACCGTCTCACAGGCTGCTCAAGCAGGGTATAACACAGTGGTAGTTGCTTTTGCACAGTTGGATAATAACGCACCTTTGCAGTTTTATGGCGATCAATTCTTAGCTTATACAAGTTGGCAAACATTCTCAGCCTGTCCCGCTGCAATTTCATCAATGACTAACGATATTGCAAATGCGAAAAAGGCATACGGTTTGAAATACGCCTTAGCTTCCGTCGGTGGGGCAACGAATTTGTTAACTTTAACTCCTGGTGTTGCAAATCCTCAATTGATTGCACAAAATGTAGTTTCTTTTTTGAATACCTATGGTTTAGATGGAATTGATTTTGACGTCGAAGAACAAATTGATCCAACTTTGTTTGCTCAAGTTCTTGCTGCGATTAAACAGTTAAATCCGAATGTAATCATTACTGCGGCACCTCAGTCGAATGGCACTGGTAATAACAATGCGTTGTTAGTAACAACTGCTCTGCAAAATAATTATAATCAAGCAATTAGCCAAGGGCTATTTAACTATATTTGGCTACAGGGCTATAATACAGGTGGTTATACACTATCTTATGCTAGTCAGCAATGCGATGAAACTATGGCATGTTTTATTCCTGCTGCGTTAGGTTTTTATACTAGCCCATTGGCTGTGCAAGCACAAGGTAATTTAGGGGTTCAAGTACCCAGTAATACTTATTTTGTCGTTGGTGAGCCAGCAACTGCTGTAGCCGCTGGTTTAGCTACGGTTTGGCATAATTCAAGCTATGCTAATGATCAAGCAGTCTATTCGGCATTAGCCAAGAATTATACTACTGCGATGAGTATGCCTCAAAATGGTGGCGCAATGACTTGGTCAATTAATCAAGATATTGATGGTGGATGTGGGTTTGCAAATAGCGTTGCTCCTGTTGTTAGTGGTATATCTCAATCTCAGATTGTTTGTCCTACTAATGGAACAACCTACCATGGTACGACAAACCCAAATAACTGTTAATGACGTGCATAACATTGTTATGCGGTTAATTTGTTTTTTGATAATAAAATAATTAGAATTTATATTATTAAGAAGCCCTCTTTGAAATGTGAAAGAGGGCTTTTTTTGCATTATAAAAACATGATAAAGAGGAGTCGCAGTATAATGTTAGATCCACTCTGATTTATATATTTTAACTTGGTAACACATTGAAGTGTTTTCTAGTTTGCCTTGTGTTATTTGAGTGGTGATTACTTCTGTGTTAACTAAGACCATCATATACCAGATTAGTCTATGTCTTTGGGTAAAGTTGAAACAGATAATTCGAACATACCTGGATAGAGAGAAAAGTCAACAATTAGCT
>DPRZ01000292.1 GCA_003538525.1 Neisseriales bacterium | reverse complement strand
CAACAAGGTAGTAGTGCACGAGTTAGTGAATTATGGAAACGCAGAAATTTACTCCCATTTTTGATTATTTTAGCTGCAGTGAGCCTAAATCAATTAACTGGAATTAGTGTGTTTGTGCAAAATAGTATTCAAATTTTAAAAGACTCGGGTTTATCTTCAGAGATTGTGGGGGTTTTAGGTAATATTAGCATTAGTTTGGTCAATTTTGCGGCAATGACTGCCACGCTATTTTTGGTAGAAAAAATTGGGCGCAAAAAGATTCTCATCATTGGCACGAGTGGCTTATTATTGAGTTTATTGATGCTCTATGCGGCACACGCTTTGTTACCTGCTGGTGAGTTAATTGGTTATATTACCTTAGCTGGTATTGTGTTGGTGGTAGGCTTTTTTGCCTTTGGTCCTGGTGCGTTGATTTTAGTTATTTCAACTGAATTATTGCCAACTAATATTCGTGGCGTTGCAATTTCGATTGCGTTTACTATTGGTGCTTTAGTTGGAACGCTGTTTGTTTCGTGGTTTGGCAGCTTGAGTGCGAGCCTTGGTTATGCACACTTATTCTTAATCATGGCTGGCTTTGTTGGCTGCTATCTTTTAATTAGTTTGTTTATTCCTGAAACCCGCGGTAAATCATTAGAGAATATCAGTTGGGGGAAGAAATAGAATGGTATTGAGTTTTGAAGCGAGGACGACTTGAGTAATTTAATTATGACTAAACAGCAAAAATTTCAGATTATGTTGTTGATGACGATAATGTTTTTTGTCGGAGTTTCAGCAACCGATATTTATATTGCATCATTGCCGCGAATGGTATTGGATTTTCATTCGTCACCAAGCGTGATTAATTTAACTTTATCGAGTTACAGTTTAGGCGTGGCTTTTGCGGTGTTATTTGTTGGCGAAATTAGTAGTCGTTTTGGGCGGCGGCGCTGTTTATTGCTGGGGGTGCTCTGCTTTAGTGTGGCAGCGTTTTTAATTGCAATTTTGCCATCAATTCAGCTAATAATCGTGTTACGTGTTATTCAGGCTTTTGGTTGTGCGGTAATTATTATTGTGCCACGTCTGGTGCTTAAAGATTGCATGGATGAACGCGAGCAAATTACTGCTAACGGAATTTTACTAATGGGGTTAATTATTTCGCCAGCGGTTGCTCCGATTGTTGGTGCTTATTTGGCTAAATTTTGGGGCTGGCGGAGTTGCTTTGCATCAAGTGGAACTTTAGGTCTTATCTTGGTGGTTTGGGGCTATTTTATTTTACCTGAAACCAATCGTAATCCATTGTTACATTTTCAACGCCCGAGTTATTATTTAAAAACTTACTTTCAACTTCTAACCAATCGAATGTTTTTGGCGTTAACTGGGGTTTATGCTGCTGGAGTTGCCGCTTATTTTACCTTTATTGGAATTTCTAGCTATCTCTATATTGATCATTGGCATATGTCACCACAACGCTATTCTTTATTATATTTATGGCTTTCAGGCGCTTATTTAAGCGGTAATCAAATTATGCAGTATCTAAATGGTAAACATGTGTCGTCGGTTAAAATAATTCGTTTCGGTGTTTATGCGACGTTTATAGGTGCCGTAGTAGTGGGGGCTGCTTGGTTTATTCCATCACCAACATTAGCGATGGTTGTGGTTACGGCAGGTGTGCTCTTTATGCGTTCGTCCAATGCGTTGATTAATCCACCCACTCAAATTCGCATTATGAGTCATTTTGAGCAAAATAGCGCTCAAGCCTTGGGTTTAAATATGTGTATTGGATTTGCGGTAAGTAGTTTGGCTATCTCATTGGTGACGTTATTTGCCCGTCAACCGTTAACTGGTTTGGTGCTGGTATCGGGATTTTTTGCCTTGACTGTGGTGTGTAGTTATCGCTTTAATCGTAAGATACTCTATTGATTTGATTGAATATTTATTTTGTGGGGTTGATTATGCAAGCAATTGCTGTTTTGGAACGTGGTGCTGGAATTGACCAATTAGCCTTAATTGAGCTAGACATTCCTACACAATTGGATTCTTATCAAGTGTTAATTAAGGTTGCTTATGCGAGCCTTAATCCAGTTGATTACAAATTAATTACCAATCAACCGCCATTTTGGAGTTATCCATATATTCCTGGTTTGGATTTGGCTGGTGAAGTAGTTGCGCTTGGCGCTAAAGTAACTCTGGTGCAAATTGGTGATCGTGTAGCCTTGCATGCTAATTTAACTTTTGGCGGCGCACTTGCCGAATATTCTGTACAGCCTGAACAGGTTTTATTTAAACTTCCACACGGATTTGATTTACGTTTAGCGGCAGCGCTGCCGTGTGCTGGCTTAACTGCGTATCAAGCTTTGGTGCGCAAAATGAATGTTCAAGCCGCGAAAACTATTTTTATTCAAGCGGGTAGTGGTGGCGTGGGGAGTTTTGCGATTATTATTGCCAAGGCTTTGGGGTTGCAGGTAATTAGCTCATGCTCGGCGCGTAATTTTGCGTATGTCAGTTCCTTGGGCGCCGATCAAATTTTAGATTATAGAGCTGGTGATATTTATGCGCAAATTAAGGAGCTTTATCCTGAAGGTATTGATTATATTTTTGAAACTACCAGTAAAGCTAATTTACAACGTGATCTCGATATTTTGGCGTTTAATGGACAGATTGCGTCAATTGTGGGTATCTTAGATACGCGGGATATTCGTGAATTTAGTAGTGGCTTTGGTTTTCACGAAGTCGCTTTGGGTGGCGCGTATCTAGCCAAACATGGTCCATCGCAAGCTGATTTGGCACAAATGGGACGTGAGCTGGTAGAATTGCTACTTGTAGTCAAAATGGCGCCACAATTAAATGAATATGCTTTTGCAGATTATGCCAAAGCGTTTGCGGCATTACAAAGTAGTGCTCAAGCTGGAAAAATTATTCTTAAAATCAGTTAATTAAATCTACTTTATAAAAGGAAAATTATATGCAAACTAATTCAGCACGCGGTCGTGTTCTGGCGGCGCTAATTTTAGCTCTGGGAATTTCATCGGGCGGTTATTTTGTCGGAAGTGGAATTAAATTCTTTCGGAATTTTGATCGTTCGGTGGAAGTTAAGGGTTTGGCAGAGCAAAGTGTTAAGTCAGATTTGGCAACCTGGAGCATTAGCTTCAGTGTTAGTGGTGATAATCTTAAAGATTTATATCAACAAATTAGCCAGAATCAGAAAATTGTCAGTCAATTTCTAGTTGGTAATAATTTTGCTGAAAGTTCGATTCAATTAGGCACGATTAGCGTAAATGATAATTGGGCAAATCAATATGGCAATACCAATGCCAAATTACCGCATTATCAAATTAGTAATAGCGTTAGTGTGACTACCGCCAATGTAGATTTGGTGGCTAAAGTTAGTCAAAATGCGGGTGAATTGGTCAATCAAGGCGTGATCGTTGGCAATAATAGCATCAGTTATTTTTATAATAACTTGAATAGTATCAAGGGCAGTATGCTTGATAGCGCGACGCAAAATGCGAAATTAGCCGCCGAAACTTTTGCTAAAAACACCCAAAGTCAAGTGGGTAAAATTAAGTCAGCTAGTCAAGGAGTGTTTACAATTTCATCACCCGATGGCTCGAATATTGGTGATACGAGTAACATTAATAAAAAAGTTCGGGTTGTAACTTCGATTCAGTTTTTCATAAATTAAGCCCATGCGTAAATTAGTTTATGCGAGTTTGGCAGTGATCTTAGCGCTAAAGATTAATGCTGAGCCACTGCCTGTTTTGCGGAGTTTTCCAGCTGGCACGCAATTTGCTTTAATTACTAAAATCAATTATCCACAAGTTACCTTGCAGGAAATTCCGAGTAATTGGGGAACTAATTTATTGGGTTTAATGTGGCTGTCGAGTAAAAAAGTTGAGATGAGCCCAGCTTCGGTAATTCGTGATCAAGAAAATAATACTCATGTGCAAGCCTATCTCGATACGCTGAAAAATGAACCAGTCGCCGTCCAATTTGACTTTCAGGGCAGAATTTGGGTGGTCTGGCAGTTGACGAAACCCGAGATTCAGCGGACGATTAAGAATAAACAAAATATTTGGTAGCTAAAGAAATATAATTTTACAAGAGGGAGTAATTGGCGATGACAACTTCAAAAATAATTGTGGCGTTAGACTTTAATGATTTAGAGCAAGTTCTGCACTTTGTGGAGCAAATTCAGCCGAGTGAGTGCCGGCTGAAGGTCGGTAAAGAATTATTCACCGCTTATGGTCCGCAAATTGTGCGTGAGTTACATGCACGCGGTTTTGAAGTCTTTTTGGATCTTAAATTTCATGATATTCCCAATACAGTCTATAAAGCGATTCGCGTGGCGGCAGATTTAGGGGTGTGGATGGTAAATGTGCATGCGAGCGGCGGGCGTGAAATGCTGGTTAAAGCCCGTCAGGCAATTCAAGATAGCCAACACAAACCGTTGCTAATTGCGGTCACGATTTTAACTAGCTTGAGTGATGCCGAGGTTGTCGAAATTGGCTATTCTCGCTCATTAACCGAGCAGACACTGTATTTAGCGCAACTAAGTTATGCTTGTGGTATCGATGGGGTAGTCTGTTCGGCGCATGAATCCACGGCAATTAAGCAAAACACCAATGCCAAATTTCTAACGGTTACGCCAGGAATTCGTTTAAGCGCAGATAAAACCGATGACCAAACCCGAATCATGACCCCTGTTCAGGCAATTGCGAGTGGTGCGGATTATTTGGTGATTGGGCGTCCGATTACTCAAGCGCTGACACCTGCCACGACTTTACGTGCAATAAACCAAAGCATTTAAATTTTTTTGTGATAAATTACAACAATTAAATTGCGCTGAATGAGGTATTTTAAGCGTTTTGTTCAGATTAATGGTGTTTGTTAGCGCTAACAACTTGGGGTTTGTTATACTCTTGTTTTATAACTTATTTAGGGGTGAATGATGAATTTTAAACGCTTAATATTAAATTTACTACTTGGCGGTCTTCTTGGTGTAAGCTTGGTTGCGTGTAATAATGATTCGAGCAATCATCCTAACGATACCTTGCGGGTAGATGTTGGTGCTGAAGCGCCATCTTTAGATCCAACTAAATCGGAAGATGTAAACTCTTCACGGATTATGTATGATTTATTTGCGGGTTTGGTCGATTTTAATCAGAAAAATGAGATTATTCCTGGTTTAGCGCAAAGTTGGGAAATTTCTCCCGATGGCAAAACTTATACCTTTCATTTGCGCGATAATTTAAAATTCTCCGATGGTAGTCAATTGAGTGCTAAAGATGTAGTGTATTCTTGGCGGAGATTAGTTGATCCTAGAATTGCTTCCTCTTACAATTTCTTATTGTCGGGTGTTGAAAATGGGCAAGACATTATTGATGGTAAACAAGCGATTGATAAACTTGGTGTTTATGCCGCTGATGAGCAAACGGTAGTAGTTAAATTAATTATGCCAGATAGCGCATTCCTCGACAAAGTTGCCATGCCTAATTTATTTGTAATTCCACAAGCAGCGATTGAAAAATATGCGGCACAGTGGACTGATCCAGGCAAGATGGTTACCTCAGGTGCTTATGTGCTAAAAGAACATGTCGTAAATGGTTATATTTTAGCCGATAAAAATCCGAATTATTATGCTGAAAGCAGCGTTAGTATCGCACATATCAAGTACTTACCATATGTTGATTTAAATGCTTCAGTTGCGGCGTATAAAACAGGTGATTTGGATATGACTTTTCAAATGTTACCAGTTGACCAATATACGCAATTAAAAAAGACTTATCAGGATCAAGTACATACTGTGCAGCAAGAGGCAATTGGTTACTATGAGTTTAATATGCAAGACCCAATTTTAGGTAAGAATCTTAAATTGCGTCAAGCGTTATCGATGGCAGTTGATCGCACGGCGTTAACTAATGATGTGCTCCAAGATGGCAAATCACCGCTGTATTCCGTGGTAACACCGACGATTAATGGCGGTAAGTATGCCGATTTGGCGTATAAATGGTCGACTTGGTCGGCACAACAACGGATTACCGAAGCTAAAAAACTTTATGCCCAAGCTGGGTACGGGCCAAATCATCCATATAAAGTTACAATAATGTACAACACCAATGAAATGTACAAAAAAATTAGTATTGCCTTAGCTGCAATGTGGAAAGATACTTTGGGTGTTCAAGTTGAGGTGCAAAATCAAGATTGGAAAACGTTCTTACAAACTCGCCATAAAGGCGCCTATCAAATTGCGCGAGGTGGGTGGTTTGCCGATTATAATAATGTAACGACTTATACGTTGTTATATCAATGTGGTAATCCGCAGAATGATACTCATTGGTGCGATATGGATTATAATAAATTATTGAGTAAAGGTGATGCTGAGCAAAATCCAACATTACAGCAACAAGATTATTTTGCTGCACTACAGCGTGCGCAAGATGCCTATATTGCGATTCCGCTCTTCCAATTTTCGTTTAATCGCATGGTAAAACCGTATGTGCAAGGTTATGAGATTGAGCAAAATTATTTGGATCATGTGCAGTCAAAATGGTTGAAATTAGACAGTAGTAAATAAAGAAATGCCGCATTAGCGGCATTTTTTATAAATAGGAATAGACTATTTAACCAGTTGATAAAGTTCTTTATATTGTGGATCTTTTAAAGTGTCTTTAAAGCTGGCTTTGTAAACTGGAAAGGAAATTAAATCCAATTTCACCATGGCAATCGCGGCGTCATGGTTGCCTAATTTCCAATCCAACATAGCTTCTTTAGTCATGGTGTCTGGATAAGGGTGAAAGGTGTTGAGCTTATGAGTATAGTAATATTGTGTTGGCAGCGAATAAAGCTTATTGGTTGCATCACTATCGACATCAATGTAGTTATCTAAGGTATAAATTCCGAAATATGCCCAGAGTTGATTGTGATCTACAATGTTTTGTAGATATTTGGCCTGTTTGGTGAAAGTTGCTTGATCATCGGGTGTATCGTAATAATTAACCAGCGTATCAAAAATAATACTGCCTGAAACCATCAAATAGGCACACGCTAGTATTGGAATTGTCGCCAGTGCGCGGATTTTATTTACTCCAATTATCACTAGTGGCTTATCCATGGCTAAAAAAGTTACTAATCCAGCCAAGAAATACATATACCACAACGGGTATTCATTCAAACTATGTGATAAAGTTGTACCGATCATACAGAGTAAAATTACGCTTTCTACCGAAGCCGATCCGCGTAGTAAGCGATAAATTGCATAAATTATCCCGAATATGACAATTCCAGCACCAATCAAGCCCGTTTCAGCAAGTAATTGCAGAACCAAATTGTGGCAATTGGTGAATAATCCGCTATTAAGTGCGGCATTGGGGAAAAGTGGATGAAGTAAGACACTTTGTTTGGCATAGCCATTCCAGCCATAGCCTAAGATTGGATAGCTTTTGAAGACTAACCAAGCTTTATCCCATTCAACACCCCGCCGTCCCGTGCCGCTTTCACTATCAATACGTCCTAGCCCAGAGCTGAAATTATTGTGAGTGGTGAATAATTTATGAATGAGCGGGTAGAAATACTCAAAGGCAAATAAGGCGATGGTTGCGCAGGCAATTAAGCAGAATAAGCGTTTACTCTCGTGATTGCGCTTAATGAAATAAAAGCTGCCGCTAAAAATTAGCGCGATGGCAAAATAGATAAATACACTTCGTGAGGCTGAAATGGTTAAGCTAAAACTCATCCAAAGTAACAGTGGGTAAAATAGTTTTGCACTTAAACGGCGTTGTTGATAGAGGTAAATTAAGCCAAAAGTTCCCCAGCTTAAATAATGTGCATAATGATTGCGTTGCCCGAAGTGACCAAAAATATTGGTGGTAGGATGTGAACTATCATAGAAAATCATATCGCCAAAATAGCTAGTTGTACCCGTATATTGAATGAAACCAATTAGCGTTTGCAAAATTGCCCCAATTAGTAAGGCATAGCTTAAGCTGGTTAGCATATAGCGCAGGCCATAGGTATTTTTAATAGTGCTAATGCTAATGGCTAAGAAAATACATAAGAGTAATTCTAGGGCACTTACGTAATTTAAGCCTGGGAAATCAATATTAGCGAGTATTAGTGGTTGAAGGCAGAGGTAAAGCGCCAGTAAGCCTAAAGGTAGCACGACGAAAGGGATACAGATACGCTCGCGACTACGCCATAAAATAAAGCTAAATAAACCCAAGATTGCCCATGCAACGGTCATTTCAGCCCAAAATTGTGGCTGTGGATCGTAGTGAACATTATTTAACTCGGGAATGACGAACAAAGCAATTAGTCCGATAAGAATAAATGATTTATTAAAAGTAGTAGTTTCTGACATTGGATACCTGATCTAAAATAAAAATTGGTCTTTAAGCCCTGAATTTTATCATATATTTATCTTCCGCTAAAAGATATGATAAAATAACAAATTATTTGTGTGAATGCATTGTATAGTAACACGGTGCTCGATTGTTTTTGCAAAAGAATTCTTTGTGATTTTTGTATGTTAGTTAACTGATATTATTTAATAAAATTAATTTTTACTGGGTGTGTTAAATGAAAAAAATCCTGATCGTAATGTTAAGTGCAGGTGTGATTTTGGCGGGTTGTTCAAAAAAAGAAGTTAAAGTAGTGCCAGAAAAGCATGTTGATGTGGCAATTGTGCACTCATATAACGTGCCTTATGTTTACGACTACCCAGCAATTGTTCAAGGTGTTGTAGATTACAACGTAGTTCCGCGGGTGAGTGGCGCGGTATTTAAACAGTACTATACTGAGGGTACCTATGTAAAAAAAGATACACCTCTTTATCAGATTGATCCACGCCCATTTGAGTTAGATTTACAAAATGCACAAGGTGCGTTAATTAAAGATCAGGCCGCGATGGTGAATTATAAATTAATTTATGATCGTTATGTGAAGTTATATGCGGCTGAGGCGGTATCTAAGCAGGATCTTGAAACTGCAACGATTAATTATCAAGGGGCTGTTGGTTTAGTTGAAACTGACAATGCTAATATTAATCAAGCTAAATTAAATTTAGAGTATTGTATTATTCGTTCGCCAGCAGATGGTTATATTTCTGAACGTCAAGTAACTGTCGGTGATATGGTTACACAATTCCAAACTACGATGAATGTGATTAATTCGGTTAATGACATGTACATCACGTTTTCTATGCCTGAAAATGATCGCTTGGCGATTCAGTCAGCAGTTAGTTCTGGCTTGGCAACTGTGCCGAGTGCTTATAAATTTGCAACTGATTTGCAATTAGCTGATGGTAGTATGATGAAAAATGCGGGGCATGTCCAATTTACTGATACACGAATTAGTTTGCAAAATGGTGTCTGGAATATGCGGGCGTACGTGGATAATAAAACTCTACAAACTCAATTATTATCAGGTCAATTTGTCCATGTTTTCTTAAACGGTATGACATATAAGGGTTCTTATGCGGTGCCACAAGAAGCTGTATTCCGTGATGACAAAGGTCCATTTGTATATATCGTTAAAGATGGCAAAATTGCTAAAAATCCAATTTCAACTGGTCCAATGACTGGTGCATTGTGGATTATTAAAGGTGGTTTGACCGATGGTATGCAGGTTGTGACTGCCGGTGGTGTAAAAGTTATGCCTGGTGATAAAGTTGTGGTTGATGCCAAAGATGATCAAGCTAAAACTAATCCAAATAACCCTGCTGTGGCATCTGCTCCAGTTGCGGTAACTCCTGTCAAAGTTAATGCCTCCGCCTATGTGGGTAAACCTAAACAGCGTGCGGTGCAAATTGACAGTTCAGCCGATATTTACAATGGTAAATACTAATTAAATAACCAGTATAGGAAAATTTAGATGTTTTGTCGTTTCTTTATTTTAAGGCCAGTTTTATCAATGGTGATTTCTATCATCATTACCATTGCTGGTTTAATTTCTATGGCTGTATCTCCAATTGAGCAATATCCATCGATTGTTCCACCATGCTTGAATATTTCGGTGCCATTCCCTGGTGCTAATGCTGAAACAATTGCGAATGCGGTAGCCGCGCCAATTGAAGATCAGATGTCGGGTGTGGCTGGCATGATTTATATGCAATCAGCTAGTCAAAATGGTAGTAATAGTTTGTCATTAAATGTTTATTTCCAAACTGGTACTAATTTGCAAATGGTTGAGGCAGATGCGTTAAATCGGATTCAAACTGCTTTACCACAGTTGCCGACACAGGTTCAGGCGCAGGGTGTAACCATGCGTTTACAAAATCCTGATCTGTTTATTGTAACACCTTTTTATTCAGATACGGGTACGCCTGATCAACTCTTTATTAGTAATTATGTTCAGCGCTATGTTTATCCATTGGTTGAACAAATTCCTGGGGTTGGTGTGGTTTCAATTCTTGGTCAACGCCAATATGCAATGCGGGTTCTAACCGATCCAAATAAATTGAAATATTATAATGTGGGTATTAAAGACATTACTAATGCAGTAAATGATCAAAACTGGCCGTATTCAATTGGTTTAAATGCGATGGCACCAATGGCTGGACCTGAGAAATATAACTTTTTGATTAATTCAACTGGCTATATGACTGAAGAGTCGCAGTTCCAAGATATCGTATTAAAAGCCACTGAGAGTAATGCTCAAGTTGTGCGACTTAAAGACGTTGCTAAAGTTCAATTAGATGCACAACAGTATATTACATATTTTAAATCAGTAGTACGTGATCCAAATACTCATCAATTAAAAATTGTTCCAGCAACAGCTCTGGCATTGTATCTAGTGCCAGGGGCAAATCAGCTACAAGTTAAAAAAGATTATATGAATCTTTTAAACGAGATCGCGAAACATATGCCAAGTGGTATTAAATTTTATAATCATTATGATTCATCGGAGTTTGTGATTTTATCGGTTGAAGCTGTAATTTCAACTTTAATTATTGCGTTTATTTTGGTGTTCTGTGTAGTTATGTTATTCATCCAAAATATTAAAGGTACGATTATTCCAGTAATTGCCATTCCTGTGGCGATTATAGGTACTTTCGCTGGTACTTTTGCGCTTGGGTTCTCGATTAATACCTTGACCCTATTTGGGATGGTTCTTGCGATTGGGATTGTCGTCGATGATGCGATTGTGGTACTTGAAAATGTTGAGCGCTTAATGGCCGAAGAGGGTTTAAACTCAGTTCAAGCCTCAATCAAAGGGATGGAACAAGTTGCAGCACCAGTAATTGCAGTTGTATGCGTTTTGAATGCAGTATTTATTCCTGTTGCTTTCTTGGGTGGGTTTAGCGGTATTTTGATGCAGCAGTTTGCAGTTACGATTGCAATTTCAGTATTGCTCTCAGGCGTAGTGGCTCTAACCCTAACTCCAACGTTATGTGCGATTTTCTTGCGTAATGTGCATCATGGAGAAGGGCGACCAGCAACTAATTTCAAGCCATTACAATGGATTTATTGGTTTTTTGATAAATTTAATACTGCTTTTGCCAAGTTCCAAGAGTTATACATGCGAATTGTGGTTAAGCTTATTGATAATGCTAAGACTGCTATGATCGCTTGGGTTGTGGTGATTTTAGCTGTAATTGTCATGTTTATAAAAATTCCAACGGGTCTAGTACCCCTTGAGGATATGGGCTATTATTATGATACTATTCACGTAAATTCAGCTGGCTCAATTGATTATAATGTAAATGAAGCGATAGATCTATCCAAAGACTTAATGGAACATATTCCTGCGTTGGATCGGATTGCGATTTTGGGTGGTAAAGATATTGTTGATAATGGTTCAACCAAGACTAATACCTCAACGTTAAGTATTATCATGAACGATTATGCCGATCGTGGTCCAGGGCAAGATGTTGACTCGGTTATTAAGAAAACTAATGAGTTGCAAGCCAAGCATTTGCGAATTACTGGATTTCCATATAATCAACCGCCAATTCGTGGAATGAGTACAACTGGTGGGGTAACTTTCTATTTGCAAGCTGCATTACCTGGTATTGGCACACCAAAGCAAATTCATGATGATGGAATTAAGTTGGCGAAGTATTTGCAAAAAGAGTATCCTGATATAGTGGGAAGTGCTTTCCAGTTATATGATGTAAGTACTCCTGAGATTAATATTAAGGTTGATCCACGTAAAGCTTATATTTACGATGTATCATATGCAAATATATTCAATTCATTGCAATCAACTTTTGGTTTGTACTATATCAATTATTTCACTAAGTGGAATGATTTGTGGTGGGTGATCGTGCAAAGTGAGTACAAATATCGAAATGATCCAAACTTATTAAACGTCGTGTATGCAAAAAGTAATAAAGGCAATATGATCCCGGTTGGTAGTTTGGCAACTTTTGATTATTCAAATGGTGCTGAGTTGGTAACGCGGATGAATGATTATATTGGTAGTCAGATTATTGTTAATCCGAATCCTGTGACTCATGCATCATCTGGCGATGTGATGAAAGTAATTAAGGAGGCCGTGCCTGCAGTACTCGGTAAAGATTATGTTATTCAATGGTTTGGCCCTGCATATATGCAGAATTTAGCTGGTAATCAATCGACAATCGCATTCTCTCTTGGTTTAATCATGGTCTTCTTGATTTTAGCGGCTTTATATGAAATGTGGGCTTTGCCAATGGCGATTATGATGGCATTGCCATTTGCCTTGCTGGGTGCAGCTTTAACGTTGTTGATCTTCCGTATGGAAAACAATATTTATTTCCAAGTAAGTATGTTGACCTTGATTGGACTTTCGGCGAAGAATGCTATTTTAATTATTGAGTTTGCGATTGAAGCGGTACGAAATGAAAATATGTCGTATCGTACGGCAGCAATTCATGCTGCCAAAGTACGGTTTAGACCAATTATCATGACTTCTATTGCCTTTATCTTGGGAGCGATACCATTAGCAACGGCCAGTGGTGCTGGAGCTAACTCACAGCATTCAGTTGGTTATGGAATTATCGGGGGAATGCTTGGTTCAACTTTAATTGCAACTTGCTTTGTACCTTTATTCTTTATTTTGGTAATGAATTTATCCAAAAAAGAAACTGCAGTGAATTAAGTCTTGGATTTTTATAAACCCCACTATTTAGTGGGGTTTATTTTTTAGCAGCGTGAAAAACTTTCATTGTAAAATAGAATTAATCACTTTTATTTGCGATGGTTGGTCATAAGCGTCTTTGTAAGTTGTGGGATGAGTAAGGTGTATTTATGGTATAATCGCAAGTTGTTTTACGCTATCAATCACTGATACGTTTAAATTTAAATATTAACTGACTTTTATAAATAGTACCCTATGCGCTTAAATATATTCATTCGTCGTCCGATTTTAGCTACTGTAATTTCATTAATTATAGTACTGTGTGGCGTGGTAGCGGTTTTTAACCTACCAGTTAGTCAGTTTCCTGATGTTTCACCACCCTCAATCTCGATTAATGCGGCTTATCCTGGCGCGAATGCCGAGACTGCAGCTAAAGTAGTTGCCGCGCAAATTGAAAACCAAATGAATGGTGTGTCCAATTTAATGTATATGGCAACTTCAACCTCCTCCGCGGGTACCATTTCAATTACGCTGACTTATAATGTCGGAACTAATTTAAATTACGCAATTAATGAGGTACTCAATCGCCTGCAAGCGGCAATGCCATTATTACCGAGTGTCGTGCAAAGGATGGGGGTAACCGCGCGTAAGAGTTCGCCCGATATGCTCTTGATTGCATCCTTTTATTCCGATCCTTATATTGACCCAGTTTTTGTGAGTAACTATTTGCAACGTACGGTTGAAAATGACTTATTGTTATTATCTTCGGTGGGAATGGTTAACGTCTTTGGAACTGGTTCGTATGCAATTCGGGTGTGGTTAGACCCGAATAAAATGCAACGTTTGGGGATATCGGTTACCGATGCGCAAAATGCGATTAATGACCAAAATGAAGAGTATATTGTTGGTCGTGCAAATGCCTCACCGAATGGCAAAGGCGATGTACTGACCTTAAATGTTAGTGGTCAGCCGATGTTTAGTCGCGCGGATCAAGTTGCCAATATTATTCTGCGCAATAAGAATAATCAAACGGTTCGAATGAAAGACTTTGCGCGAGTTGAACTTGGTTCGAGTAGTTATACGACTATTGCGCAAGTTAATTTCCGTGATGAAAAAGGTCAATTTAAGCATTATCCATCGACAATTATGCAAGTGTTTTTACAACCTGGCGCCAATCAACTTGAAGCTAAAACTGAGATTATGAATAAACTTGCGGAAGCGTCAAAGCGCTTTCCAACTGGTTTGCATTATCGACTGACGGTGGATAATTCACGCTTTGTTAAAGCCTCAGTAATAAATGTGGTAGATACTTTGAAAGTCGCATTTATTTTAGTTGGGTTTATCATCTTTCTGTTCCTGCAGAATTGGCGCGCGAGTTTGATCGCGATGTGTTCAATTCCGGTTGCGATTATTGGCACTATGGCGTGCCTGTATATGCTTGGATTCTCATTAAATACCCTGAGTTTATTTGCTCTAATTTTAGCCATTGGAATTGTCGTCGATGACTCGATTGTAATTGTCGAGAATATTGAGCGGCTGCGCGAAGAGCATCCCGAGATGAAGTTGGTTGAGATAATTGAGTTGACGCTCCATGAAGTATTTGGTGCGATCATTGCAATTATGTTGGTGTTAAGTGTGGTGTTTATTCCGGTGATGGTAATGGGCGGTTTGCCTGGGATTATGTATCGCCAATTTGCGGTGACTATTGCCTGTGCGGTGATTTTATCAGGAATTGGTGCCTTAACTTTTACACCTGCAATTAGTTTTTTAATCCTTAAGAAAAACGTGCAAAAGCCGAAGTTTCTGGCGTGGTTTGACCATTTCTTTGATTGGTTGACCGAGAGATATGTGCGCATCGCTACAATTTTGATTGTGCGTAAAAAATTGACCATCGCGATTTGGATTGCGGTAGTGATTTCTACTCTTGGTATGTTTAAGATGGTACCAATGGGTTTTGTGCCAATTGAAGATCAGGGTTTGCTTTTTGCAACCGTCAATTTACCCTCGGCATCAGGTTTAGCACAAACTAAAGTCGTGGTGGATCAAATGACCGAAAAATTAACTAAAAATTCAGCGATTGATTCGGTGCTTACGGTTACAGGGTTTGATTTTCTGGATTTTGGGAATCAAAAAACTTATGCGGCATCGTTTTTTATTGCCCTAAAAGACTGGGATTTACGTAAGACTCCAGATAGCAGTGCGGACTATATCATTAAACAATTGAATATGTCGGCGATTAATGCTCCTGGTGTAATTGTACGCGCGTTTAATCAACCACCAATGCGTGGATTAAGTACTACGGGTGGCGTTGAGTTTTATGTTGAGGATCGGGTAGTTGGTGATCCGCGTAAATTACAAGTAATTTGCGAGCAACTAATGAAGCGCTTGAAAACACATAAAGAAGTTGGTTCGGTGATTCAAACTTTAGATACCAATGTGGCGGAAATTTCAATTTTGCCAAATTTGGAACGTGCAACTTATTATGGGGTGAACTTTAACGATTTATATAATAGTATTCAAACTATTTATAGTAATAATAACGTAAATTATGCCTATATTATGCAAGATTTGGTGTGGGT
>DPRZ01000136.1 GCA_003538525.1 Neisseriales bacterium | reverse complement strand
AAATTATTTCTGGTTTTTCAGTTAACTTTAGTAACTCTCTAATTTCAGAGGCTTTTAGCGTATCTGCACGTTTGGCAAAATTAAATTTCATACTCATTTCCCATAAAAACTTAAATTAAATTTATAACGGCTAACACCGCCGAACTAAAAAACTTTATTTTTCCAACGCCGCACATGGAATACTTTCCCCATGCTCTAAGCACAACCGATGGCTAATACACGCGGGAATTTGATCAGCGCGATGACTAACATAAATAATCGTGTGCTGACTATCGGCAAATAAATCATCGACTAAGCGCACAAAATTAGCCGTTTGTCTATCATCCAAACCTTGACAAGGTTCATCCAAGATAAACAGTGGCGGATTTTTAATCAAGGCTCGTAATAATAACAGCATCCGCTGAATACCATTGGAAACTAGCGCTAAACGTTGCGCGGCATATTCGGTTAATTCTAAGCGCATTAACCAATCATGCGCCACTTGTTGCTGCTGCGATGTAGTTTTATGATATAAACCTGGTGTATCAAAATAACCCGACAAAATGGTTTCAAGACAAGTCATACTCGTATCAAAATTCCAATGCAATTCAGGTGACACAAAACCTATTTTCTGTTTTATATCCCAAATGCTTTCACCACTGCCACGTTTACGCTCGAATAAATAAATTTCATTGGCATAAGCTTGTGGATGATCTCCATTGATCAAGCTTAACAAGGTGGATTTGCCAGCACCATTTTGTCCAGATACGAGCCATTTTTGCCCAGCTAAAACTAACCAATCGATCTTATTTAAAGCTAATCTTGCACCATATTTGATTGTAACTTGCTCAAGCTTGACAATCTCTGCGTATGAATCAACTAATGGCGCTAACTCAAGCTTATTAACTTGAAGCGCTTGACTTAAATTAACCACTGGCAACGAAACATAATCTTCACGGCACACTTTTTGAATTTCAAGTGTTGCATCAATCCAAATTACATGAGTAATAAAGCTTGGAATCTGAATATCATCATCAATAATGATAAAGGTTACACCTGCACACGCTAACTTAGTTAAATACGCAATTAGATTATCGCGTGAATGAATATCTAAGCCAATGTAAGGATTATCTAAAATCATAATTTGACTTGGTGCGCGTAAAGCTAAAATCAATTGTAATTTTTTCCGCTCACCACTGGAAAGTTGAATTAATGGCGCATCTAAGCGTTCAACCAAATTGAGCACCACGAGCAATTCATTTAATTTTTGGTCATCACTCACATAATCTAAAGTTTCGCGAACTGTCGCCGCATGTTCTGAATCATAACTATTGTAACGTTGTTGATAATAAAAATCGCTTAAGCCTGTTTTATCTTTAAAATAGAAAAATTGACTAACCAAGCTTACTTTAGGCAATAAATCCACGTTTACCACAAAGTTAAACTGACACTTAAGCGCTTTGGCAAATAACTGTCCAGCTAATGCCATTCCTAAACTAGTTTTACCACTGCCGCTTGCGCCACTCAGTAAAATTTGTTCACCACGGGCAATCTCAAGTGCACCGTGACGAATAATAGTTTTACCTTGACGCTCAAGATTGAAATCTTCTAATTCGACTATCTTCATTGGATTTTATTCATTAATATTTTTCGGAATAAATACAGGAAAATCAACGTTATCAGCCTTATAAATATCTTTTCTAAATTGCAATTTACCGCTCTCATCTACCCAAGCAGTTTGATAAACAATGTGAATTGGCAATGGCTCAGTTAATTTAACCCATTTATGTTCGCCTGATTTAATCGCGCTTTCTAACTTGGCATCGCTCCAGTTGGCATTACTTGTAATTAAATAATCGGCTAAGGCTAGCGGTTGACTAACACGCACACAACCATGGCTTAAGCTACGCGCTTTACGATCAAATAAATTTGGATTCGAGGTATCATGCAAATAAATCCCACAATCATTCGGAAAGAGAAATTTTACTTTACCTAAGGCATTTTTTTTACCTGGATCTTGACGTAAAAAATAATTAAATTTATTCGGACTAACACTTTCCCAATTAATTAAGGTTGGATCAACTTCATTTTTAGTAGTCGTGCTAAAGACGCGAATATTGTGTTTATTCAAATATTCAGGATCTTTTTGAATTTTGGCTAAATATTCTTTGGTCGCAATTCGATTAGGAATCCCCCAATACGGATTAAGTTCAAGTGTTGTAATCCGACTATTGACGATACAAGTTTTATTTTCGCCACCACCACCAACGATAACAGGCATAACTAACTCATTACTACCTTTATTTTTAATCGCCAATGAATAGCTTGGAATATTTACCCATACATATTTGCTACCCAGTTCAGGTGGCAACCAACGTAGGCGATCTAAATTCAATTGAATTTGCTTAATGCGTGCTTCTACCGAAATATTTAAACTTTGCAAGGTGGTTTTATCAACTACACCAGTGGCTTTAATCCCATTTTCGGCTTGAAATTTACTCACGCTAACCTTTAACTCGGCATCAAAAATTACACGCTCATCTTCATTAGGTAAATTATAATCTTGCGTCAAAGCAAGCCGTTGTTGCAATAGTCTAACCCGCGATCCACTTGATGATAGGCGTAAATCTTTACCAATTGGAATACTCTCCCAGCCGCCAGCTTCAGCAATCTTTTGATAGCTAGCCAGCTTTTGCTTTAAAGCCGTATATTGTACAAAATTAGGTTTGATTTTATTTAAATTACTAATTAAATTATTCTGTTTCACGGCAACAGTATATTGATCCAATAAACTAATTTGACGCCGACTCACCTGCCAATCAGGATAAGCACTACTTGGATCGATGCGTCCAACTTCAAGATGTTTGGAATATAAGAGATAAGCATCACTCAGCGTAACATCTAAATTAGCTAGCACGCTGGCAGGCACAACTTGTCCATTTTGCTGAGCTAATTTAATTTGCTGTAATAAATCTTTAATTTCTTTAACGTGGTAATCAAATGGATTTAAGCCCTCTTGATAAGAATTACGCAAAATCTCTAAAAATTCTTCAACCTCGGGACGAACTTTAGAATTTTGTATCCAGACTGGTTGATAGGTAAAATTAGAATAAAACTGGGTCGTTAATGACAGGCTACAGCGCAGTTGTGGCGTACACATCATTCGCGTTGCATTATTGAGCTGAGAAATTTTATTGGCGATTGCTTGCGACTCGGCTTGATTTAACAAGTTATCCGCAAAAGCTCCATTGTTGATTAAGATAAAACACCCAAAGGACAAAATAAAGTTTTTTTTCTTCATCAACCACATCTTTTCAAACATAACAGCAACTTAATTAAATAACCTACTACCACAAAATTAATTAATTCTCCAATTGAGCAAATTAATTCATAATCAGACTAGTATTTTATCAAATTTTTTACTTAACCGATAATCTATCTAAGCATTTGACATAAAAATAGCTAAATTACGCCAATTTCCTATAAATCTTGTTTATAACAGATTTATAAAATTCGACGCATTTAGCTATATAGAAAACCTTTATACCTAACGAGTAATTTAGGCTAAATTTTGCAAT
>DPRZ01000101.1 GCA_003538525.1 Neisseriales bacterium | reverse complement strand
TGTTGCGGATCACTGGCGCGCGCCAAAATATCATTTTCATCAATCATTTTGATCGAAGCCCAGTCAGTTATGCCTGGGCGAACACTCAAGACAATCGCCTTAACTTCGTTTGTATAGTACTGAACATACTCAGGAACCTCAGGTCGCGGGCCAACTAATGACATGGTTCCCATTAGCACATCAATTAACTGTGGTAATTCATCCAGTTTAGTCTTACGTAAAAAATGACCAATTGACGTGATCCGTGGATCACGCCCAACCGTAATTTTAAGTCCACTGGCCTCGGCATTCACAATCATGGTGCGGAATTTATGAATTTGAAATAACTTCTCATATTGACCAACTCGAGTTTGACGAAAAAAAACTGGTCCAGTCGAAGTTAACTTTATCAACACAATTATCAACAACAGCACAGGTGACAAAATAATCAATCCACACAGCGCACAAATTATATCAAAGACTCGTTTTATGCCCACAACTTATCACTTATAAATTAACTAAAATTTGCCGCACGGCTGCAATTACCCGTGTTTGATCTTCATCCGTCATTTTGGTATACAGCGGCAAACTAACTGCGACTTTAAAATACTGACTCGCATTTGGAAATTGTTCTGATTGCAAATTATAACGCTCTAGCCAATAAGGTTGTAAATGTAATGGAATAAAATGCACTGAAGTGCCAATTCCAAGCTCACTCATCGCCTGAATAAACTCATCACGGCTAATTTTACGAGTGTTTAATTGACAACAAAATAAATGCCACGAGTGTAAGTCAGTGACTGGATTGTTTACTTGCGGCGGAAGTATAATCGGTAAATCTGCCAGCTCAGCTAAATAACGTTCAGCCATCGCTTGACGACGAGCCTGAAAACGATCAGCTTTAGCTAATTGACATAATCCCAAACTACTCGCAATATCGGTTAAGTTATATTTATAACCAGGTGCAACTATTTCATAAAACCACGCTGGCTTAGTCGAGGTATAACGATCAAATGCATCGCGACTAATGCCATGTAGCCGCATAATTTTACAGCGTTTGGCTAATTCAGCATTCTTAGTCACAATCATGCCACCCTCACCTGTGGTGATAGTTTTAGTCGCATAAAAACTATATACAACCGCATCCGAAGCATGCTGACCAATCATCACGTTGTTTATTTTACTCGGGCAAGTGTGTGCTGCATCTTCAATCACCCGTAAATTATGTTTCTTAGCAAGAGATAATATTGCTTCCATATCACAGGGCAACCCCGCCATATGCACAGGAATAATCACTTTGGTTTTAGCCGTAATTTTACTCTCAATTTGAGCGATATCGATACATAAGGTATTTGGATCACAATCCACAAAAACTGGATCAGCACCTAAATAACGCACAATTTCACCAGTTGCAGTAAACGTTAGAGTTGGAACAATTACTTCATCCCCATAAGTCACACCACAAGCTTCAAGCGCTAAATGTAAACCAGCCGTTGCCGAGTTAACTGAAATTGCTTCAACATTGCCACCAACATATTTAGCAAATTCTTGTTCAAATTGTTTAGTTTTAGGTCCCGTAGTAACCCAACCCGAACGCAACGTAGCTACGACTTCGTTAATTTCTTCTTCACCAATATCAGGTAAAGCAAACGGTAAAAATTTCACTGTCATTTTTATATCCTCGCTCTTTAAATTCATAATCTATATCTTTAATCAGACCCAATTGACATTGAAGCATCTACTGCCACAATAAAGCATAAATTCACAAACCTGAGCCAACAATAACCATCCAACTTAATAACATCATGTCAACTCAAACTAAACATAGTTAAACTATCTAGAGTTGCAAAAATAATAGCATAAAAACCCCATAACAAAGTATGGGGCTCTATTCAATAAAATGCTTAAACTAGTGCACTTTCAACTTCAGCTTCATCATCCACTTCGGTTTCAATTACTTTTTCTAGATCAACTAATTTTTCGTCTTTACCTAGATCAATTAATTTAACCCCTTGTGCAGAACGACCTGTTTCGCGAATGCTATCAACCTTAGTCCGAATCAACACACCACCTGTCGTGATTAACATAATTTCATCACCATCCGCCACTAGTTTCGCCGCAACTAATTTACCATTGCGCACTGACTCGCCAATCGCTTTAACCCCTTGAGTGCCACGCGATGCCAAGCGATATTCTTCCACCGTAGTGCGTTTGCCATAACCATTTTCAGTCGCAGTCAACACATTAGCTTTAATATCATCGGTAGTTAGTAAGGCTACGACTTTGCAATCTTTACCGAGTTTAATACCTTTAACTCCGCGCGCCTGACGCCCCATACCACGAACTTCTTCTTCATTAAAGCGTACTGCTTTACCACCATCCGAGAATAACATGATTTCATGTTTTCCATTCGTCAACGCAACACCAGCTAATTTATCTTCTTCATCTAGATTTATCGCGATAATTCCACGGGCACTTGGGCGTGCAAAAGCCGATAAATCGGTTTTTTTGACTATCCCTTGCTCCGTTACCATAAAGATAAATTGATCTTCACTAAATACTTTAACTGGTAAAATACTAGTGATTTTCTCACCAACTTGTAATGGCAATAAATTTACAATTGGGCGACCACGCGTAGTTCGACTACCCTCTGGTAAATTATAAACCTTTAACCAATACATCCGCCCTAAAGTCGAGAAGCACAACACATAATCATGAGTATGCGCAGTAAATAGATTTTGGATAAAATCATCTTCTTTAGTTGAAGCGGCAGTTTTACCCCGTCCACCACGTTTTTGCGTGCGATATTCATCAACCGCCTGAGTTTTAACATAACCTTCTTTAGATAATGTAACTACCATATCGCGTGGTTTAATTAAATCTTCCATGTTAATGTCAGCTGAGTCAAATTGAATTTCCGAACGTCGAGCATCACCAAACTGTTGTTTAATTGCGATCATTTCATCTGAAATAATTTGATTAACCCGTTCTGAACGACTTAAGATATCAATTAAATCAACAATTAAATCCATGATTTCTTGATATTCTTTAGTGATTTTATCTTGTTCCAAACCAGTTAGACGTTGTAATTGCATTTCTAAAATGGCTTGCGCTTGCGCATCTGACAAGAAATATTCCGTACCATGTAAACCAAATTGTGGTTCTAAATTATCTGGACGAACTTGAGCAACATCCACCCGTTCCATCATCGATAAAACTAAACTTGATTCCCAGCTGCGAGCCATCAAACGAGTTTTCGCTTCAGGACGCGTCATCGAAGCTTTAATAATCTCAATCATCTCGGTTACATTCGCCAAGGCAATTGCTAATCCTTCTAAGGTGTGTCCACGCTCTTTAGCTTTACGCAATTCAAACACCGTCCGACGCGTAACTACTTCACGCCGATGATAAATAAACTCTTCAATAATTGATTTTAAATTTAATAAGCGTGGCTGACCATTAACGAGTGCCACCATATTAATCCCAAAACTATCTTGCATTTGGGTTAATTTATACAAGTTATTTAAAATCACACTCGCATTTTCATTGCGGCGTAATTCAATCACCACGCGCATTCCAGACTTATCTGATTCATCGCGAATTTCGCTAATACCCTCAACTAATTTCTCTTTGACTAGCTCGCCAATTCGTTCACATAATTTAGCTTTATTAACTTGGTATGGTAGTTCATCAATCACGATTGATTCACGTGAATTCGCAATTTCTTCAAAATGCGTACGTGCACGCATAATCACCCGCCCACGCCCTGTGCGATAACCTTGGTGAATATCTTTAATGCCAAAAATAATCCCTGCCGTTGGAAAATCTGGCGCGGGAATGATTTCAATAATTTCTTCAAGCGTAATTTCTGGATTAGCTAATAATGCCAAACAAGCATCAATTACTTCACTTAAATTATGTGGCGGCATATTTGTTGCCATACCCACCGCAATCCCCGTAGTACCATTTACTAATAAATTCGGAATCCGCGTTGGCAAGACTAAGGGCTCATGTTCTGAACCATCATAATTAGGGCCAAAATTCACGGTTTCTTTATCAATATCTGCCAACATTTCATG
>DPRZ01000283.1 GCA_003538525.1 Neisseriales bacterium | reverse complement strand
AGAGTCATTGAAACGAGTAAACATAACTTGAATAAATTTGTTGAAAAACTGAGTGTGGAGTTTTGCAAAGATATTAATGAAGTTGAGATGTCGTTATTAATGATTTATTCAGATATTAAATACCAACAAATTAAGGGTTTTGGTGGAGCTTTTACGGAAGCCTCCGCGTATAATTTTTATCAAATGAATCTTGAGAAACGTCAGGAAATTCTTGAAGCTTATTTTGGTTCAAGCGGATTGAATTACGGTGTTGGACGAACCCATATCGGTAGCTGTGATTTTTCATTCGGTAATTATAATTACGCGCCAACTGAAGATCTTAGCCTGAGTAATTTTAGTATTGATTGCGATAAAAAGTTATTGATTCCATTGATTAAAGACTGTCAAAGTTATGCGAATAAAAAACTTACATTAATGGGGTCACCGTGGAGCCCACCTGCGTGGATGAAAACTAATGCGCATGTTTTACGTGGCGGCAAATTAAAACCTGAATGTTATCAAGTCTTTGCAGATTATCTGATTAAATACATTCAAGCATATCAAGCGCAAGGAATTACGTTGGATTTAATTAGTCTGCAAAATGAGCCTAAAGCCGTTCAAAAATGGGAATCATGTATTTACACGGCTGAAGAAGAACAACTGTTTATCCGCGATTATCTCTATCCAAGCTTAGTTAAGGCTAATTTAACGGCGGTTAAAATTGTAATTTGGGATCATAATAAAGAACGAGCCTTTGAACGTGCGCGGTTGATTTTAGCCGATCCGTTGGTTTATCAAGCGGTATATGGGATTGGTGTGCATTGGTATTCCGGTGATCACTTTGAAAATTTACGCTTGTGTAAAGAATTTTTTCCAGATAAAGAGCTTATTTTTACCGAGGGCTGTGTTGAATTATCCGTAGGTTCACCAACCAATGCGGGTGGTAATGAATTGGTCGAAGTTAGTCAGTCACCGTGGGAATTTGGCGAAAAATATGCTTACGATATAATTGGCAATATTAATGCGGGTTTATCGACGTATATTGACTGGAATTTACTTTTAGACGTTGAAGGTGGACCCAATCATGTAGGTAATTTTTGTAGTGCACCCATAATTTGTGATTATCAACACCAGCAAATTATTTATCAACCATCGTATTATTTTATCGGTCATTTAAGTAAGTATGTGGCAGTTGGTTCATATCGTGTAGCGCATAGTTCATTTACGAATAAATTAAATGTGAGTAGCTTTATTACGCCAAATAATGAGGTAGTGGTGGTAGTTTTAAACTCATCTGAGGATGATATTGCGCTTAATTTAAAGGATGTGTTGAGTGATCAAATTGCAGCGCTAACAATTAGCCAGAAATCAATCACGACCTTAATTTATCCGCAATGAATTCTGGTGGCTTTGGCTTTGTTTGCGAATTTGATTTGTCGTTAAATAGTTTATTAAATATTATTATGGAGATAGGAAGATGTTAAATTTTGGGAAAGATTTTCTTTTTGGTGCGGCAACTGCAAGTTATCAAATTGAAGGTGCGACTAATGAAGATGGGCGCGGCAGTTGTGTTTGGGATAATTTTGCTAGACAAGCTGGCAAAGTTGTGAATAATGATGACGGTCGTCAAGCGTGTGATCATTATCATCGTTATAAACAAGATGTGGCGATGATGAAAGAGTTTGGGATTGATGCGTATCGTTTTTCTTTGGCTTGGCCACGAATTATGCCTAGCGGTGAGGGTGCCCTGAATCAGAAAGGTCTTGAATTTTATGATAAATTAATTGATGAGCTGTTAGCTAAAGAAATTCAACCGTGGGTAACCTTATTTCATTGGGATTTACCGCAGGATTTGCAAGATAAATATTCTGGTTGGCAGAGTAAAGAAGTTGCTAAGCGTTTTGCAGATTATACCGCTATTGCGGTTGAACGCTATTCTGATCGAGTTAAAAATTGGTTTACAATAAATGAAATTCGCTGCTTTACTACTTTTGCACATCGTGAAACCTTTCATGCGCCAGGTGGTGCTAAAGCTGAGCAAATTGTCAATCAAACTATTCATAATGCTTTACTTGGGCATGGATTGGCCGTGCAGGCAATTCGTGCACATAGTAAGCAAGCTGCAAATATCGGTTTAGTAGAAAATTTAGATACTTTTTGGCCTGCGATTGATACTTCGGCAAATATTGCAGCAGCCAAACAAGCGTGGTTATGTGCGAATGATGCAATTTTATTGCCTGCGCTAAATGGCGTTTATCGTCCTGAGTATTTGGAATTGCTTGGTGAGGATGCACCAGAGTTTACGACTGAGGAAATGAACATTATTGGCACGCCATGTGATTTTGTCGGGCTAAATTATTATAGTGGCATCCCTGTTCGCGCTGCAGCAAGTAGTGCGATTAAAATGCATGGCAAAACTTTAGTGGACCCTGGGTTTGAGTATTTACCATTTTCTAATGACTTCCCACGGACAGATATGACGTGGCCAATTACGCCAAAAGCTTTATATTATGCTTTGAAATTTATGCAAGAAGAATTTGCTGATTTACCTATTTATATCACCGAAAATGGCATGGCGGCAGCTGATGTTGAACAAACGAATGGTGAGGTAATTGACTTAAGTCGAGTTGAGTATTTGCGCACCCATCTAGAAATGTTGAGCACGGCAAAACATGAGGGCATTAATTTAAAAGGCTATTTTGTGTGGTCACTGATGGATAATTATGAGTGGTCGTTTGGCTATAGCAAACGCTTTGGAATTTACCGCGTAAATTATACCACACAAGAGCGTAAGCTAAAATATAGTGGCGAGTATTATCAATATGTAATGCAAAATGCAAGATTTTAGTTAGTAATTTATTGTTCGAATTAATAATCAGAGCTAATCATTAAATACCGCAGTGTTAATGAGTAGCTTTGAATTGTTGGTGCTATTAGATTAGTAGTTTAATCTTTCCAATTCCACCATTTAAGTAATTCTGGTTGTGGTTGAGTGGTTTGCGCAAAATACACTGCGCAGCGGAAAACATATAGCAAGCAGCGATCTTGGATTACGCCTGCGTATTTATTTGATATCTGGTACAGTTCTTCAGGATTTTTATCGCTTAAATCGCTGACTTGATGTATCCCAATATGAATCAGATCTTGGGCAATTGATTTGCCAACGCCTGGGATAATGGTTAGTGGATGTTTTACTGGTTTACTCATTTAATAAGCTCTGAATGCCAATTTCAAAACGCAAAGGCTTAGTTAATGGGCTATAGCGGACAACGACTGAGCCATTCCGATTAATGATGAATTTAGTAAAATTCCATTTGATACTTGTTGAACCAAAAATTCCTTTGGCGCGCTGTTTTAAGTATTTATATAGCGGATCAGCATCTTGACCATTGACTTGAATTTTGGCCATCATTGGAAAGCTTACGTCATAGCGCAGACTGCAGAATTCCTGAATTTGACTGGCATCACCAGGTTCTTGATTGCCGAATTGATTACACGGAAAACCTAAAATAATGAAACCTTGATCTTTATAACGTCGGTAGAGTTTTTCCAGTTCTTCATATTGCGGTGTGAATCCGCAACGACTAGCCGTATTAACAATTAGAATTACCTTACCTTTGAGCGTAGATAAATCTAACGCCTCATTATTTAAGGTCTTAACTTTAAAATCGTAGATGGATGTGCTCATGGTTCACTCTTTTTAGTATTTTTAGGATGTAAAATAAATTGTGCTTAATTATTAAATTGCTTTGAAAGCTAGATTTGTCTAGTTAAAG
>DPRZ01000150.1 GCA_003538525.1 Neisseriales bacterium | reverse complement strand
GGTGGTTCATACTTTGATTTGATCGCTGGAAATAATCAGGTTGGTGGCACTGGTTATCAACAAGTGGTTGCCGAGCTGGATTGGAATATTACGCCACGCACGATTGCTTTCGTGAGCTGGGGTCAACAATGGTGGGGTCAGACTCAACAAAGTATGATTAAAGGTAATGCACCGACTACTACGAGCATGAATGAAGCTGGTGGCGCAATTAATATTAATACTTCGACTACCGCGGTGGGTTTCTCACATACATTCTAATTTTACATTGTCTCTCAATGGGGGTCGCACTTGTGCGACCTTTTTCATTTTTATTCCGCAGAAATTTACTCATATCGGTTTTTAGTGGCTAAATTAGTTGGCTAATTGTGGTTGTTTGTGTCGTAGCTCATTGGAAGTTTCGTTAATTTAGCCGATGAATATGGTAATATCTAACTTTAGTTTTATTTGGGTGTTAAGTTAGTATGTATCTCTTGAGTTGTGTTGGTTTAGTTGCTTTATTGTTAATTGCAAGCTTATTTTCATTTTTGGAAACCGCGAGCGTTGCCATCTCGGAACATCGTTTAATTAGTTTGAATGCGACGTGTCGCTGGGCTAATTATGCGTTACGCCTCAAGCAACAGTTGGACAAGGTTTTGATTTTCAGTTTATTTGGCAATAGTTTTTTTAATGCCTTGGTAACGATGCTCTCCACCATGCTAGTATTGCATTTATTTGGCGATGGACATCAACTAATTTTGTCGTTGGCAACCCTGTTTGTAACGCTGATGATTATCATTTTTTCAGAAGCAACCCCCAAAATCATCGCCTCCAAAAATCCGTTACTGGTGTTGCGTCTGATTTCTATTCCATTGTACTATTTGTTTATTTTGTCTAAGCCCTTAATTTGGTTGATTGATAAAATTGTTTATTTGATTACACGTGCTTTGGGAATTGGCAATGCCGATGGAACTTCATTGGATGAGCTCAAAGCCTTGGTGGCAGATAAACGTTCGCCGTTTTTAGATAGTCATCGTTCAATTCTCCTAAATTCGCTGGAGCTTGAGCAATTAACCGTTAAAGAAGTCATAATTCCGTTACGTAATGTTGAAATGATTGATCTGGACGCAGGAATTAATGAATTACGCGAAAAACTTCAGCAATCGCACCATACCCGAGTTGTGGTTTATCAAGGGACAATTGATAATATTTTGGGCTATGTGCACACTAAAGATGTTTTAACTTTAACTTGTGGGGCATATTCTAAACATGAGCTAAGTTTGTTAATCCGTAAAATTAATTTTATTCCAGATTTCATTTTAATTGTTAAGCAATTGCGCATGGCGCAGAATAAACGCGAGCGCTTATTTATGGTGGTGAATGAATATGGTGATCTGCTGGGATTAGCGTGTTTGGAAGATATGCTGGAAATTGTTTTTGGTGATTTTACCACCGATGCACCCCACCGTAATTATTTGATGATTAAGGAAGATAATGGTTCTTTTATTGTTGATGGTGCGACCTTGGTGCGTGAATTTAATGAAGCCTATCAGCTTAATTTACCGTTTAGTTATGATGCCATGAGTATTAATGGTTTAATTATGAAACAATTATGCACGATTCCAGTTTGTGGGGTCTGCTTTCGTTTGGGGGATATTTATTTTGAAGTGCTGCAGGTGGGTAAATTTTGGGCCGAGCGGGTGCGGATTAGCTCGCTGCAAAGCCTATGATATCTCTCCAGAATGAAGCCTAACATGTTAAAATAGGGTTTATTTAACCCTATCAAATATAATTCTAGGATAAAAATGTCGATAAATAGTGGGATTTTTACAATTTTATTGCAGGCAGGTGTGTTATCTGCTGAGGACGTTGAGGCGATTCGTGCCGCGATGCTGAAGGATGAGACTTCGGTAGTTTCAACTGTTACTGCGATTCGTCCAGATATTTCTGCGCTTAAAATTATCCAAACTATTTCACAATTTTATGGCCTTCCTGTTTTAGATATTGCTGCATATAATCTTGATTTTATGCCTAAAGATATCTTACCAATCAACTTCATCATTAAACACAAAATTTTACCCTTAAGTAGTCATGACAAGCGGCTGAAGTTAGCCGTAGTTGACCCAACCACGAAAGAGCTATTTGAATCAATTACCTTTAGAACTGGTTTGGCTCTAGATTTTATTTTAGTTGATGAAGCGCAACTGAAGATGGTGATGGATCAAAATAGTTCAAATTATTTTAAAACGATTAATTTGGATGATGGTGCCTTAGATGGCGTCGAATTTGCGGTGGATGTGTCTGCCGATAGTGATATGGTGAATTCGGATGATGATGATCAGCCGATTGTTAAATTTGTGCATAAAATAATTTATGATGCGGTGCAAATTGGGGCTTCAGATATACACTTTGAACCCTATGAAAAAATTTATCGGGTGCGCTATCGGATTGATGGTGTGCTAAGTGAAGTTGCGACTCCGCCACATGCGCTGAAAGATAAAGTTGCTGCGCGAATTAAAGTGGTTTCTAAATTAGATATTGCCGAACGCCGTGTTCCGCAAGATGGACGTTTACGCTTATCGTTATCGGCAAATCAGATTATTGATTTTCGGGTGAGTACCCTCCCAACGGCGTATGGTGAAAAAATTGTGCTGCGGATTTTGGATCGTAAATCGGCGAGTGTTGGCATTGAAGCACTTGGTTTTGAAGTCGAGCAACGCAAAATTGTTATGAATACGATTGGACGTCCCTATGGCATGATGTTGGTAACTGGTCCAACTGGTTCTGGTAAAACCGTGTCTTTATATACCTGTTTAACTTTGTTGAATGATTCTAGTCGCAATATTTCCACCGCGGAGGATCCGATTGAGATTCCATTATCAGGAATTAATCAGGTCTCAATTAATGAAAAAACTGGATTAACTTTCGGGATTGCCCTACGCGCCTTTTTACGTCAAGATCCTGATGTAATCATGGTTGGTGAGATTCGTGATCGCGATACGGCTGAAATGGCAATTAAGGCCGCCCAAACTGGGCATTTGGTTTTATCAACCTTACATACCAACGATGCACCCTCGGCTTTAACGCGCTTGGTGAGTATGGGAATTCCAACCTACAATGTGGGTGATGCCATTCTAACCATTATTGCGCAACGTCTAGTGCGTAAACTCTGTCCAAAATGTAAAAAATTAGCTAAATTTGATCCCGCAACCTTGCTCGCCGCTGGATTCAAGCCTGAAGATGTCGAAAGTGGTTGGCAACCGTATGTGCCAATTGGTTGTTATGCTTGCCATAATACTGGTTACAAAGGTCGCTTGGGGGTGTTTGAAGTTATGCCTATTTCGGATGAGTTAAAACGCTTAATTTTATTAAACGTTACCTCGGTTGAATTAGCCACACAGGCACGTAAAGAAGGGGTCTTGAGTTTACGCGAAAGTGGGCTGTTAAAGGTTCGCAGTGGGGTAACCTCAATTGCAGAAATCGAAGCTAACACTAATGAGTAAGTACTAACATGGCGTTCTTTAACAACGATGAAAAAGAGCTTAGTTGGCTGTATGAGGGGCGAACTAAAACTGGTGATTTAGTACGTGGAACGGTTGAAGCGCCCACGGCAATTATTGCGCGGGTTAAATTACGCAAACGAGACATCGCACCGATTTCAATTAAAGCCCAAAGCTCCTTTTCGTTTTTTAGCAATATTTTCGCTAATTTACGCAGTAAGTCAACTAACACCCATGAGAAACGGGTGAATTTATTTACTGGGCTTGCGCGTTCTCGTGAAATTCATAATCTAGTGCAGGGTAAAGATAAAGAAGCTAAAAATAAGAAAAAAGCTAAAAGCCCAGTTAAAGATAAAGAAATTACCATTTTTATTAAACAATTTGTGGTTGTGATTAAAGCTGGCGTTCCATTATTACGTGCCTTTGATATTGTAATCAACGGACAAGAAAATCGTAAATTTGTTTTGATTTTGCAAGATATTAAATTTGGGGTGGAAAATGGTTTGAGTTTATCCGAATCTTTCGGGAGCTATCCGAAAGTCTTTGACGCATTATTTATTAACTTTCTTGCCATTGGTGAACAGGGTGGTATTTTGGAAACCTTGTTAACCCGCTATCTAGAGTATAAAGAAAAAGTTGATGCGATTAAACGCCGAGTTAAATCCGCCATGGCCTATCCAATCATTGTGGTTATCGTGTGTTGTTTAGTTCTTAGTGTCATTTTAGGTTTTGTGGTGCCGCAATTTCAAAAGATTTTTGAAAGCATGAATGCCAAATTACCCGCACCGACATTAATTGTGATTGCGCTATCGGATATTATTGTCCATTATTGGTGGCTGGTAATAGTTTGTATTGTTGGGATGGTGTATGCCTTTAAATATACCTATCGTACGATTCCACGCTTTAGATTTTTTATTGACAGTGCGATTTTTCGCGTACCATTATTTGGTGATTTAGCTCAAAAAACCCTGATTTCACGCTGGACACGCACGCTATCATTATTGTTTGCGGCAGGGGTTCCATTGAACGGAGCCTTACGTTCAATTGCGATGTTAGTTGATAATTATTTGTTTGGTGCGGCAACATTAAATATTCAAAAAGATGTTGAGGGCGGGAGCAGCTTATATAATTCGATGCAAGCGACCAATATTTTTCCGAATATGGTAACCCAAATGGTGGCAGTTGGCGAAGAGGCTGGGTCGTTAGATTTTTTATTAAAATCAATTGCTGATTATTATGATCAGGAGATTGAAATGGTTATTGAGGCAATTTTAGCCATGATTGAGCCTGCCACGATTGTGATTCTTGGTGCGGTGTTAGGCTCAATTATTGTGGCGATTTATTTACCGTTATTCCATCTTGGCGATGTTGTAGGTTAGAATATGTTAGATAGTTTAAATTTTTTATTTCAAAATAGCCTAGTTTTTCGGCTAACGAGCTTGCTAATTGTTGGCTTATGCATTGGTAGTTTTTTAAACGTAGTGGTTTATCGGCTGCCGATTATGTTGCAACGCGAATGGCGTAATCAATGCCTTGAAGTTTTGGGTGATGAGTGTAAATTAGCTCCAGATTTGGCTAAATTTAATTTGAATTATCCGAGCTCGCATTGCCCTGGTTGCAAAGCCAAAATTCCCGTATGGACCAATATTCCATTAATCGGGTTTTTGTTACTTGCTGGCAAATGTAATAATTGCAAGATAAAGATTTCATGGCGTTATCCGCTAGTTGAATTACTGAGTGGGATTTTATTTGTTGCGGCTGGATATGTTTTTAGTGATCCTTGGACGGTTTTTGCGAGTTTGATTTTTATTGCAGCTCTGCTAAGTCTAATGTTGATTGATTTAGATACCTTTTTATTACCCGATGAATTAACCTTACCTTTACTCTGGTTAGGATTATTATTTAATTTACATGGTATGTTTAGCGCGAGCTTGACTAATGCAGTAATCGGTGCGGTGGTCGGTTATTTATCCTTATGGTCATTATATTGGATTTTTAAATTATTGACTAAGCGTGAGGGGATGGGCTATGGTGATTTTAAATTGCTAGCTGCATTGGGTGCTTGGTTAGGCTGGCAAAATTTAGTGAGTGTTTTATTAGTTTCATCGTGTTTGGGTATTTTGTATGCTCTAGTTTTACGCTTTAGCGGGCGCTTAGACCGTGGTAATCCGATTCCGTTTGGTCCATTTTTGGGTGGTGCTGGTATTGTAACGCTCTTATTTGCGGCGCATTTATTTCCGATTCTAATTTACTAAGTTAAGGTTAGAGTATGTTAGTAATTGGTTTAACTGGATTAATTGGGAGTGGCAAAACCACTGTGGCGAATTTATTTGCGCAGCTCGGAGCTAAAATAATTGATACCGATGTGATTGCGCATCAGTTAACCGCTAAAAATGGAGCGGCGCTAGCGCTGATTAGTGCAGAGTTTGGTCAAGATATTTTAGATTCATCGGGTGAATTAAACCGTGCGCGCTTGCGTGAATTGGTGTTTAGTGATGAGTTGCAGCGCGAACGCTTAGAGCAATTATTACATCCGTTAATTTTTGCAGCCGTGCAGCAAGAAATGTTGGCGGTCAACAACGCGAGTTATATAATGTTGGTAGTGCCATTGCTTTTTCGGAGTCCGAAATATTTGGCATTGACCCAACGCAATATTTTTGTTGATTGTGATTATCCACAACTAGTGCAACGTTTAGCCGTGCGGAGTAATTTAACCCAAGTTCAAATTGATGCAATTTTAGCGCAACAAGTTAGTCGTGTTGAGCAATTAGCCTTGGCAGATGACATAATTGAAAATAATGGGGAGACCCAAAGTTTAACTGCTGCAGTGAAATGTCTGCATCAGAAATATTTATTATTAAGGTGATTTTGTATGTTTAAAAGCCAGCCATGGCGAAGAATTCCACGCCATGTTGTGCGTTTCATTGGGTGGTCTGTGTTTGTCATATTCTTTGTGACATTTTGTTTGCCATTATTGTTTTTTTATTATTTATTTAATGCCCAACAGGTTAAACAAATGGTAATTAGTCAGTTTAACAATGAGAATTACTCGGTGGTAATTGATGGTAATGTTGAACCGCGCTCTTGGCACGGCTTGAGTTTATTTATTTCCGATTTAACCGTTGAGGATAAGCAAAAACATAAGGTTCTACATGTTAATACCGCCAATTGTCAACTCTCTTGGTTAGATTTGATTGTTGGCAATTATCGGGTGCGACGGGTGGCTTTAAATGGATTGACGTTTTTTCAAAATAATCTTGAAAAAAGTAATTATAGCAATTTACTTAATTATCAAACTCTGACCCATTCTGAGTTCAAGAATCTGACGAATTTTTCAATTTCAAATTTAGCCATTATTAATGGTGATGGAGATTATTTAATCAAAGATGCAGGCTTAAGAGTGATTAATTTGGAAACGTTACCTGAGTTTAATTTAAACTTAAATTTATCTAATTATGCAGCTAAATTAAGTATTCAAGGGCAAGTTTCTAAGATTGCAGATGATAATCTTAAGATTGAAAATCTGACTATATCCTTAGCCAATCCAACTTCAAGCCTTGAATTACAATCTAGTGGGCATTATGCATATAAAACTCAAGAGTTATGGCTTGAAAGTGCGCGGGGAATTATTCATATCCCTGATTATCAAGGTGCGCTAGCGATTGATACGGCGCTTTTATCGGGTTATGGTTTAACGCTGAATAACTTATCGACAACCTTAAATGGTTTTGAGTCAAACAGTGCACGTAGTTTTACGATCAATGCGGATAAAATAAACACGACTAATTTCATGAACTATACGGCAGGTAGTATTGTTACTAAATATGAATTTACTACGGCAAAACGTAGCCTAGATGTGGGTTTAAACTTAAATCAGGTTAAATTTAATCCAGCTTTAGATATAACTACCGATAGCTGTAAACTTGAATTTAAATATCGTGGGCTCGGCGAACAAACCGCGGTCTCAAGTGGTATGCTGAATGGTCAATGTGGTTTAAATGGTGCAAAAAGTCTGATGAATTTTAACTTGAATGGCTTGATTAATCAGTCGCCAATCAAGTTGAATTTAACCTATGATTATAATTATGCGTTACCAAACATTAACCTCGATGCTAGCGTTGATAACTTAGATATCAGTAAGTTTATGACGTCAGCCCAAGGTAATTTGTTACCATTGTATTCGGATACGAGTAGCTTACCCTTTGATTGGATTAGTTTGACCAATTTGGTAGCCAATTTAAAATTTAAGCAATTGAATTTAAGTCATGTCAATTTAAGCAATGTGAATGCTAAATTGGAGGTAAAAAACCAGCGCTTGAATTTAAGTCAAGTTCAAGGTCAGGTCTACGACGGAAATTTTGCAGGTTCAATGGTTATGGATAAGGTTGCTGAATCGTATGATGTGAGCTTTAAAAGTAAAATCAACAGTGTTAATTTACAAAAAGTTTTTGCGAGTATTTTTAATGTCTCGGCAATTAGTGGTCAAGCCGATTTGCAAATTGATACCGCGGCAAAAGGTGTTCAAAGCTATGAAGATTTGCATAAGAAAATTAATGGTTCAATTGACTTGAATGTTAATAATGGTGGCTTTAGCGGCATTGATTTTAGTCTATTTTTGAGCCCTGAGAATTTAGCTGTTTTTCAAACTCGCAGTGCGGTAATGACCAATTTTACTAATTTGAAAGCTAAGTTTGATTTTACCAATGGTGTTTCAGAGCGGAGTAACTTGGCATTTCATTCACCGTTGATTATGGCTACAGGTAGCGGTGTGATTAATTTTGCGAATACTAGCTTGGATTACAGTATGATTATTAGTAGTATTTTGCCAAAAAATGCGCAAAATGTTAAATCTGTTTCAATACCAATTACTGTAAATGGTGATTTATTTGCACCCAAAGTGTCGATTCAAAACATGACACTCAATACAAATAAACTTCCCACATATAAAAATCATAAATAGTGAGAGGTCCTAATGAGTAATATTTTTAAATTAGTTATTCCAAGTAAAATAGAATTAGCTAAATTCTATATTCAACAATTTAAATACGGCGGAATTTTTCTTCATGGTAGTAGTGGCTATGAATTAGGTGATGGAGTTTTTCTCTTGATTACTTTACCTGAAACCAATGAGAACATCGCAGTGACAGGTAAAGTTTGCTGGTTAAGTCCTGTTTCAACAGTGGGTTATCCAGCTGGAATTGGGGTTCAATTTAGTAATGATAAGGCTGGCAGCGATGCCAAAGCTAAAATTGAGATTATGCTGGGTGGATTATTGCAACAACAGCAGGCTAATTATACATTTTAAGATAGAGGTGATTATGTTAAAAGGTTGTATTACGGCGGTCGTGACGCCTATGTTTGATGATGGTAGTGTTGATTATGCTCGTTTGAGTGAGTTTGTTGAGTGGCAAATTAAGAGTGGCGTGGATGGTTTAGTGGCAGTTGGTTCAACTGGAGAAGCTGCAACCTTGACCGATGATGAAAAGATTCGCGTAATTAAGCAAATAATTACAACTAATGCTGGACGAGTAAAAATTATTGTAGGTAGCGGCACGGCCTCAACGGCAGCAACCTTGAACTTTGTCCAACAAGTTAATCAGATTGCGGGCGTTGATTATTTGATGTGCTTAACCCCATATTATGTTAAGCCAACTCAAGATGGGCTTTTTCAACATTTTTCTGCTGTTGCGGAGTGTTCTAAATTTCCAGTAATTTTATATAATGTTCCAGGACGTACGGCCGCAGATATTCATGATGCAACGATTTTACGGTTGGCACAGGAGTGTAAAAATATTCTTGGTTTAAAAGATGCTACTGGTGATATCAAGCGTTGCACCTATTTACTTGCGCATAAACCAGCGGGTTTTATGTTGTTTTCGGGTGATGATGCAAGTAGTTTAGCCTTTATGTTAGCTGGTGGAAATGGGGTTATTTCGGTAGTCAGTAATATTCGCCCAGCCTTGTTTAGTCAAATGTGTGCTTTGGCATTAGCTCATCAATCATCTCAAGCACGAGCAATTAATGATCAATTACTCGGTTTATATGAGTTGTTATTTATGGAAGCGAATCCAATTCCAGTTAAATGGGGGTTGTTTTTTGAACAGCGTTTGGGATCGGCTCACTTACGTTTACCACTAACCGTATTGAGTCAGAAATACCAAGAATCCTTAAAAAATGTACTTATTGATCTTAAATAGCAAGTAGGAGTTAGCATGCGTAATATTCTTCGATATAGTTTAATGGGGGTTACCTCAGCAATCGCACTGGCAGCTTGTAGCGCGGTAGATTCTCAAGCGGTATTTACCTCATCAGCACCGCGTCAGACGGTGGATTTAGCGACGCCGCCAGGCTTAAGCTCACCAGATTTAACCACTAATTATAAAATGGTGCCTAAAACTGATCAACCTGGTTATAAAGTTGCGAATGTAGCGAATATGTATATAGCCAATGGTGGTTCACAACGTTGGTTAGTGATGGAAAGTCAAAATGTGAACACCGTATGGCCATTGGTTTTGGCATATGTGGGTCAAGTTGGCTTAAGTGTTAAGTATCAAAATCAAGCGATTGGTGTGATTCAATCTGATTGGGCGTCGCGTAATACTTCAGTTCCACAGGGGAATAGTTTACGGGGTATTTTTGATTGGATTGGTTGGGGTAATATGTACTCGTTAAGTTCAATGTATATGTATCGAGTAACCTTATGGCAAGATGGTAATAATGTGATCATGATGGATACTAATTATCAAATGGATGAGGAGTATCAAGGGTGTAGTTCACCAGGTATTGATCGAACCTCAAGTTTGGCTTCTTCAGATCAACAACAAACTAAATGGATTCCACGTCCATCCAACCCACAATTAGAGCTTGAGTTTCTAACTCAATATATGACGTTTGCAGGTTTACCTGCCGAACAAATTAAAAAAGCTGTGGCTGCGGTGCAAGCTCCAGTTAAAAATGCCGTGGTGATTAATAACCAAGTGGTGGTAAATGATCAATTTGACCGCGTCTGGTGGCGTGCTGCGCTGGCTTTAGATAGAGTTGGCTTGGGTGTGGTCGATAAAAATCGCAGTCTTGGTGAGTATTATGTTTATCCATTACAATCGCAAATTGATAATCCTGATCCTGGTTTTATGCAAAAATGGTTTAGTAGTGAATCAGATAATTCTAAAACAGGACCAAAAGCTCTGTACACGGCTAAAATCACTGCACAAGGTAATCAAAGCATAATTAGTCTGAAATTGTATGATAGTTCAAGTGTTGATCCAAAATTTGCCGAAAATCGGCAGAAGTATTTAGATGGATTAGCGGCTCAACTCCAATAAGAGAAGGAAATTATGAAGTTGCTAAAGGATAGCCTCGAGCAGCTTTATCAATCACAGAAGCTCACACCTCAAGAGCAGCGCGATGCGGTAATAGACGTTTCGCGACGTGGTTTTTTAAAGCAAGCACTCAGTGCAACCCTGTATGGGGTGGCAATGGGTACTTGTACGCATAAAGTATTTGCCGAGGGAATCAATGGTTTACCTGATTTGGGTGATAATGATCGCAGTAACTTAACCCCTTATGAAGCCGACCAACTTGGCCATCAAGTAATTCTGAATATCTATTCACAAGGTAGTATGCTGGAAGATTATGATAGTTTAGATTATATTAATAAATTAGGTGGTGAATTGGTGAGTTATTCACCGCTGGCGGGGCAAGAGTTTAATTTCTACTTGATTAAAGATAAAGATATTAATGCGTTTGCGTTGCCTGGTGGCTATATTTGTGCGAATAATGGCCTAATTTATGCCACCTTGAATGAAGCTGAGTTTACCTCGGTAATGGCTCATGAAATTGGGCATGTCGTACAGCACCATATTTTCCGAAATATTAGCGTACAAAATCGTGCGCAATGGATGGGGATGGCGGGATTATTAGCTGGTGCATTACTGGCGGCCGTGAATCCTGGTTTAGCGGTGGTTGCGGCACAAAGTGGTCAGGGTGCAGGTATTCAAAATATGCTGTCATTCTCGCGTGATTATGAACGTGAGGCTGACCGTGTTGGGCAACAATTGATGTATAAGGCAGGTTTTGATGCACATGCAATGCCTGAATTCTTTCAACGGATGCAAGATTCATATAAATTTAATACCAATGACGCCTTGGCTTTTTTACAAACGCATCCCGTTACCGTCGAGCGCTTGAGCGAAGCCGAAGCCCGTGCCAATCAATTACCCGTTAAAATGCGTCAGGATAGTGTGGACTTCTTGTTGGTTCGTGAAAAGTGTCGCGTGCGGCAGATTGCTCCTGAGGAGGCGCTTAAATTTTACGCAAGTACCATTCAGACGCGGCGTTATGTAAGTCTTGATGCACAACTTTATGGTTTAGCGTTGGCTCAGTTTATGAATAAAAGTGTTGTGCGGAGTGTTGAGTCTTTAAATAAAGTTACTAATCCGCATTATCAAGGCCATCCCATTGTTATTGGACTTAGAGCTAGGCAATTAGTGGCATTGCGTGACTTCAATCTTGCCGACAAATTATATGATCAAGCCTTGGCTAATTTTCCGAATCACAAAAGCTTATGGATGGGGCAGTTGGAGTTTCTACTTGGGACTAAAAATTACTCCAAAGCGGCGGGACGTGTGGATATATTGATCCAAAATTATCCCAAAGACCCCGATGTGTGGGATCAATATGCGCTGTTATATGCTGATGATCGTTACGATAATCCACTACGTTATCATTATGGTTTAGGCAGTGAGTATTATGTTTTAGGCTCATATAAAAGCGCATTAGATCAATATCAAACTGCGTTAAAATCTAAGGCAAAACAACCAGGCGATGAGGCCATTTTGGAGTTGGTTAGCTCGCGAATTCCTGATGTGATGCGTAACTTAAAATAGTAATTTGATTTTTTAGTGGAATAACTTAGGTATAATTTTGCAAAAAAGTTAAATAATGCTTGAGTTTTAGGCTTAAAACCTAAGAGATAAGCCATTAAATCGGTTATAATTAATCCCAATTTGTGCAATTAAACGTATCTTAACGAGGGTTAGCATGGCTGAAATTTATCAATATCGTAATTTCTACAGCATTGTGGCAAGCAATGCACAACAAAATCCAGATAAAACAATTATTTATGATGGTGATTTAAAGATCACCAATCGGCAGCTCTTAGCCCATGCGGATAATGTTGCGAGTTATTTAGCCGATTATGGGGTTAAATCTGGTGACAAAGTCGCACTAGTTATGTCGAATTCGTGGCAATTTGTCGCAAATATTTTTGCAATTAGTAAACTTGGTGCGGTGATGGTTGCGATAAATAATTTCCTCAAAGAAGATGAAATTTCTTATATCTTAAATGATGCACAAGCAAAAATCCTCTTTTCTTCAGCTAAATTTGCCAAAGATACGCGTGAACAAATCATTAAAACCGATGTTGAGAAAATTATTTGGCTTGATGGTGCGCCGATTGAGAATGAGAATAATCTGGACTATGCAAAATTATTGGCCAAGCCAAAAAATAGTGCAAAATATGCCAATCGTGATCCCGAACAATTAGCCTTAATTGTTTATACTTCGGGCACGACAGGCAAACCGAAGGGGGCGATGTTATCCTACAAGAATATCCAGTCGAATGCGGTGGCATGTATGCAGCATTTGCGAGTTAAACATGGTGGCATTAAGATGGTGTGCTATTTGCCAATGTTTCATGGATTTACATTGACGGTAACCTTGATTTTGCCAATTATAACTAATAGTGGTGTGGTGATAATCCGTTCGATTGCAACCAAAGGTGATTTTGCGAATTTGTTGAAACAAGTCTTAGTGAAACGGATACCTTATTTTGTGGGTGTGCCTGATGTCTATAGTGCGTTATCTCGCGCTAAATTGCCGTGGTATTTTCATATGTTGCATGCGGTAAAAGGTTTTATCTCGGGGGCAGCACCGCTTGCAGAAGAAACAATGCGTAAATTTGGTGAGAGCTTTAAACGTGGCAAGTTACTCCAAGGTTATGGGATTAGTGAGTGTTCGCCAGTGGTCTCAACCAATGTACCGTGGTCAAATCGAATTGGTTCGGTTGGGCAAGCTTTGCCGAGTTATCAAGTTGAGTGTTTTGATGAACAAATGCAGCTGGTTGAACGTGATGCAATTGGGGAGATTTGCGTTAAAGGCGATTGCGTGATGTTAGGCTATTTTAACCGCCCAAATGATACCGCGGAAGCAATTGTTGATGGTTGGTTTAGAACTGGTGATATTGGTAAAGTTGATCAAGATGGATTTATTTATATTCTTGATCGTAAGAAAGACTTGATTATCAGTAAGGGCATGAATATTTATCCCCGTGAAATTGAAGAAATTATTTATACCCATGATAAAGTTAATGCGTGTGCGGTAGTTGGGGTCCGTGATCTTGAAGCCAATGAAACGCCTGTTGCATATATTGAATTGAAAGAAGATATTAGCGCGACTGAGGCTGAAATTAAGGATTTTATTCGTCCACATTTAGCACCATTTAAACAACCGCGTAAGATTATCTTTATGGAAAAATTACCTCGTAATGCCACAGGCAAGATATTGAAACGTGAATTACGTGAGTTGGCGAATAAGACGTAAGTTGATTTTTGCATTGTATTTTAGAAGCATTGATATTATAAGAATAACCAGCTAGTTTATACTAACTGGTTATTCTACAATATGGATTAGCCTTATTTTTTAACAGAATAATATTTCAATATTCTCCAATTGCTTATTGGAAACTTTCAGCATGGTTGGTATCCTCCGTCCATAATCTCCGTAAGTTTTGAATAGTTTGACCATAAGATTCATTAATCAGCGTTGGTTCATAGTGCAATCCGCCTGGAATATTTGGGTCGGTTGGGTAATAGAGTGAAAATCTCTCAGGATGCAATAAGAACAATGCGGCGGTTTCATCCCACAATAGCATTTCTCCGCCTGGTCCAGCATGTACCGCAGCAGGCACCCACGTTGAGAGCGAAGAGCATGGATTACCAATCGTATCTGGTGTGGTATAGAACGAAGAGCATTGAATATTATTCATTAAACCCTCTTTTAAATGACCTGGCAATCCATGATTAATCAAGCCTCCAATCCCATTGTCACCAGCCACCATTGCATAACTAGGACTATAACAACTTGACGGAGGATTATCCGTATCACAGCCACTAATTCTAGGAATATCAACAAAGAAAGTGTTTAGATCTTGTAATTGTCCCATTGCCAGTTGGCAAGCAGGTAAATCATAATCGCAGTTAAACGACTCTCGTGTTGGTGTACGTGAGGTATCGCCAATTGGTTGTCCCATGATGACAACTTTATCAATTTTATTCCGAATCAACGGGCTATAATTGATAAAAGATGTATAAGTTCCAATGATTAGCACTGACACATTTTTACAACTAGCTAAGCTATTTACAACTTGATTGACATAGTTAGGGTTTGGTGCTACTGGGGTTGGTAAAGACTCCAATAAGCCGTTGGATAAATTCATCATTGATCTGAAAAATTGAACCCACGGCCATCTACTGATATCCCTAGTTTGCGCTTGACTCGCACCCACAATAATTGGAATTTTCCTTTGGTTTGGTTGATCTGGTAGATTATTAACTAGCTGGTTAATTGCCGGAGTGCTTGACTCTGGATAAGTATAACCTTCAGATTGAATAATGGCTGCGACATATTTATTACCAATTACCAGTGGAATCGCCATCATATCATCAATATCGTAATCATTGTCAATAAGTACGCAAGATTCTATTGTTGGTGATGTTGGAGTTGAGTTATTACTGCCATTGTTACATGATGTGATGCTAAATGCCAGTAATAATGCCAAGGGAGTTATGGCTAGTTTAGTTGATGAGTATTTCATATTTGTCCTCAAGGATGTCTTTTAGTCTATTTGGCCGTAAACTAACTCGGCTTGCCGAGTTAAGCCAGAACCACCAGTGGATTATCACGTAGGTAAAGTTGCCTATCCTCGCAGCTCTGCGGTATGGATAGGCAACTTTAGTTTGTGAGTTTTAATTAGCGTATTTTTGCAATAGATAACCGCGGGTCCAGGTCAACACTGTTTTCCCATTTTGTTTTGGTGATAAAACCCCAGCAAAATTTGCGCTGCTACCATTAAACAAACCATTTGTACCAAACAAGAATGAATCCATAAAGGTTCCATTTGGGCAGATTGCTTGCTGGAATAATTTTTCACCTGAGATTGGTGAGGAGCATTTTGTAGTTAGTGCGGTTTCAAATGCTGTTGGATTAAAATTAGTTGATTCGGCAAGATTGAGATCATCAGCCGTATAATAAAAATTATCAATACCAACAAAAGGACTGGTGCTTGTTTGCAACGTTGTTTTTAACGTTGCCACTGTTGCGGTGTCACCAAGGCTATCGGTTCCGTTATTATTGCGTGCCAATGAAACAACCTGACTTTCCACAACATTATATTTGCTACTGCAGGCAGTTAAATTAAAACTAGGGTTTCCAGTTAAATTTAGTGATTCACTACTTAGTGTAAACCATGGCGCAGTAGTAACAGCATTGGCAGGGAAAATATTTGGCGTTAACAGGGTTGATGGATAAAGAGCAATTCCACTATCTTCAGTGGTACTAGAAATAGTTGCGCCTGTTGCAAAACAATCTAACCCGCCATTTTGGTTATTATAACCGTATGCACGAACGTATTTCCGTGCATCATCACCGCCTAAGCCAAGGATGGTTTTACTATAAACATTAAAAGTTTTACCATTGATGGTTACAGAATAAACATTACTTTCTGCGTTAGCCGTTAGATTAGAAGGAAAGGCAATTTGCATTGAAGAACCACCAACTTCAAAGTCCCCAACTGGTTGTTGTATCGTTTTGCTCACGGTTGGATTACCGCCAAAGATATTGTAATAATAATCATTCAGATTAATCCACGTCCAAACACCTTCTTCGCTATTACCATTGATGGTCTTAAATTCGCCTGTGGCAAAGCCCATTCCTGCGACATAGGATTTCATAATTTGATAATAAGCAGTAATTTGCTCAGTCGTATAACGGCCACCATTGCGCTTATTTTCGGTGCGCATCCCCGCGGTTGCAAAAAGCTCGGTTTTAACTTGTGCGCGAGTTAATCCACTTTCTGCAAGTGCTGTGTCTTGCGCGACCAAAAGTGGCGCTAGGACGCAAGGACTAACATCTAATACCCCAAGGTTGATAATCTGAACTTGTTGACCATTCGTTACTTCAGTTCCACCAGTACAGCCAGCAGGGCGTACACCACCAGGTAGTACACTTTCTCCATCTTTATCGACCAATTCAATGCTTCCATTACCACTAAGGAAGTCATTAATACCATTGTCATTATATTCTTTTTCAAATAACTTATTAATTTGCGGATAGCCGCCATTCCCTGGGATTACCTTATAGAATGACAGGCGCGTACCGCTACTACCCGCATCAAAAATGGTAGTATAAACAGGGCTAACTGCTTGAGTTGAACTACTGCTAGCAGTACCGACACAGCCAACCATAGTAGCGCCAACAATCACAAAAAATTGAATTTTCACTACATTTAATATTTTTCGCATCTGCATAATCTAGACCTTTATTTAATATAATTACCTTGAGTTTAATTGAAAAACAGCTTAATTAATAGTTGAATTTAAACTTATTATTTTCAGTATAATGTGATTTATTAAGCAACTACGGCACCATTATATCAACTACCACTCATAGCATCAATAGATATTTTTGTCTATTGATGGCTGATGAATGAAGTTTTCAGATTTAATTTCGTTGCGGACTATGCTTTTGATCTAATTGATTTTTAAGCAATCAATCACGTTCAAAGAGCGCAATTGATTCAACATGCGAGGTATGTGGGAACATATTCATTACGCCTGCTTTAAGCAAACGATAACCATGGGTATGAACTAAGACACCAGCATCTCGAGCTAAGGTAGCTGGATTACATGAAACATAGACAATTCGCTGCGGCGCAGTTTGTGGTGTAATTGATTTAACTAATTCAAACGCACCATCGCGCGGCGGGTCAATCAACCACTTATCAAAATGCCCCAATTTTTGCAACCAAACGTCATCAATCGTAAATAAATTACACACTTGGTAAGCAACTTTATCTCCCAAGCCATTATGAATAGCATTTTGTTTAGCCCGTTTAACTAAAACATCCGCACCTTCAATTCCAACAACTTGTTTAGCCAGCCGTGCAATTGGTAAGGTAAAATTGCCAATTCCGCAGAAAAAATCTGCGATAACTTCATGCGCTTGGGGCGCAAGCAACTCCATTGATAAAGCCAACATTTCTTCATTAATATATGGATTGACTTGAGTAAATTCACTTGGATTATAGGGAATATCAAGGCTAAAGCGTTGAATAGTGTAACTTAGTTTTGGCGCATCGACTGGATAAAATGGATAGCACGTTTCAGGACCTTTAGGTTGCAGCCAAATTTGTAATGGATTTTCTAGCGAAGAATACTGTTCGATAAATTGTCGAATCAGATGCTCGTCTTCTGGGTTTAAAGCTTCCATATTGCGAATCACCAAAATTGTAATTTGCGTTCCAACCGCAACTTCAATTTGCGGAATTTTATCCCGAATACTTAATCCGCTAACTAACTCACGTAGCGGTGTAATTAATGCGGAAACATGCGGTGGCAAAATTAAGCATTCATGCATATCAAGTACATAGGGTGCGCCTTTTTCACGGAAGCCAACGAGTGCGCCACCTTTTTTAGCCACATAACGCGCGGATAACCGAGCACGATGACGATAGCCCCATGGCACGCCAGCTAATGGTGACATAATTTCTTCTGCGACAACGTTACCTAAATGCTGTAAATTGTCAGTTAAGACTTGTTGTTTGATCCGAATTTGCTCATCAAAACTCACGTGCTGCATTGAACAACCACCACACACACCATAATTTGGACACTCAGGTGTCACTCGTTTTGGACTTGCTTGAATAATTTCAACTAATTTGGCTTTATCAAAGCTTGGCTTACGCTTAACAATCTCAATTAAGACCTCTTCACCAGCCAATGCGCCGTACACAAAGACGGTTTTACCCTCAATTCGTGCGATTCCTTTACCTTCATAATCTACTGATTCTATCGTAACTGTATATTGCTCTGCCATTTTATTCTTTCGTAATAATTATACATTAGGCGTGATTTTAACATGGCTTAATTCACGGGATAAAAACTCTGTTTAAATTAACCTTTTTTGCTCGACCAGCTAAACACCAAATGGGTTGCACGGCGAATCTGGGTTAGTTGACTAACGCTTAATTCAAATTCGGTGAAGTTGTTGATATCATTGATAATTGGTTGGAGAACTTTCTTTTTTAAATTGCGAATATCACTATATGAGGGTGCATTTGCCCACACCAATGATCTAAAGTCATCAATTGTCAAAGTAAAGGAATTTTCGTGAGAATTAATTATTTTATTATAGATAATTTCCGAATAAACCGAGGTAAATAAATGGGTTGCAGCAAAGTTAATTTTTGTAAAATTTTCACGTCCCCAATAATCTAATTGCCAATGTAAAAAATGAATAATTTGCGGGTTAATTATTAAATTTACGCATAAATCATCATACTCAATCTCAGCAAAGAAATTGCTACATTGCTGCCCAGTTGTTTTAATTTGATATAATTTACGTTCCATGAGGCGCTCAATCAATGCCTCTAGCTCTTCCTGAAGGTTTGGATTCTGCAAATCCCAGTCTAATAATTGATAAAGCTCCGTGCGTAAAAATGAAACCGTCAGTGCCGCAGTTGATTCCTCAGGAAAGTTGCTCATTTGGGTGGCAACCTTAAATAAAAGCTGTACATGTAGGCGATAATCGGTAATTTTGCCCTTGGGGCGTGCAACTACATAACGCGAGCCATTATTTAAAGGGGGATAAATAATTGTTTTACGATGCGTTAGAGCCATGAGATTCCTTATTATTTTAGCCAAAGCTTGACAAGTGCTGCGCCGCTGAATTACAATTGTGTACTTAATATAAATATTGTACACGATTAACCTTTGGAGATCAAATCATGCAACTAACTAAATATACCGTGACACTTAAAAATCTATTTTCTTTCCCTGCTTGTCCGATAGACTCAGATGAATTGAGTTCAGCCAGTTTATTGGCAAACCAGCAGGAAAATCAACGAATCACAAATTTAGTTCAGGGTTTTCTTAAACAGCATAGCTTAAGTTTCTTTAATGCGTTGTTAAAAAATTGCAGTATTGATTATAATAAAAATCAACTCTACATAAATATGAAATTGGATGGTCTTGCCTATTGTGTTGAATGCTATAAAAATTTGCTTAAAGACTATCTGAGTCAGTACAATTACACCTTTAAACGTATAATCATTTTATAGTTGGAAGCGCAAATGACTCAAGAAACTAACGCAATAATAGTTAAACGCATCGGCTGGATTGCCTCGATTATGGCAATTTTAATGTATGTTTCATATATTGACCAAATTATGCGCAACGTAGCCGGGCATAGCGGATCGGTAATTTTACCAATTATGACAGTGATTAATTGTTCTTTTTGGGTGCTATATGGCTGGTTAAAACCCAGCAAAGATTGGCCAATTATTTGCTGTAATTTACCTGGAATTGTACTTGGCATTATTACGGTTATAACGGCGCTACTTTATTAAAAGAGCTACCAGAATTGAAGAAATTCATGCTGTTATCCAGTAGGTGTAATAAACCAAAAGCTACCTAGATGATTCTTTTAGTTTTAATCTTGCCAGCGTAGTCAGGCGCAAATATTTTAAATGATAACGATATAGCTCAAAACTGTGTAAAGTTTAATTTTTGCTACCTATTTTACAGCTACAGCTACCACAATAGGTTAAGTTATTGGTCACATCAGTACCATTAATCCGTAGGAAGCCATTAAACTTAGTTTGCTCGCAGCCACTTGGATGAACAAAATGCAGACCAAGATCGCCACCACTATGTATCACCTTACCGCATGCTTCAACCGTGCTACCCAGATGATAGCTACGCTTAAAATCATCAACAATTCCAACGTCACGCACGCTACTGGCTTGCGCTAAACTTAGATTTTTATAAAACAAATTATCCACCACAATTTTATA
>DPRZ01000244.1 GCA_003538525.1 Neisseriales bacterium | reverse complement strand
GAAAGTGCTCAGTCTATGACTAGCCAAATTACCTTGACTAATACAGGTAGTGATGCTGAAACCCTGAGTTCCTTCTCCCCACCAACTTATTTTAGTTTAAATACCACAGGAATAACAGGAACTGCATGTACTACTGGTCTAATATTAGCCAAAGATGCAAGCTGCAATATTAATCTGGTTTATACCAATGGAGCAGTAACGCCAAACGCTACTGCGCCAGTTACGGTCAATTATAGCTATACCGTTTTGGGTGTAAGCAAAACTGCCTCAAGTTCAGTCGGTTTAACTTATCAAACGGTACAATCATTGGCAAGCTTAACGGTTAGTCCAGCTACTATCAGCTTTGCGACACCTGTTTTAAATAATGCTTATGACTCTTCAGTACAAACCATCATTATCTCGAATAATAGCGATACAACTGCGACTAACCTTGATGAAATTTTATCAGGTAACGATAGCGCTTTATTCAGTATAACAAAGAATAATACCTGTACTGCAACGCTAGCCGCAGGTGATAGTTGTAGCATGGATATTCAATTTGGACCACTTGCAAGCTCAACAGCAGCAGGAACCAAAACAGCGCGTTTAGGTTTAAGCTATAACAATGCGGCTACCGCTGTTAACAATAATACTCCAATTACGGCACAAGCGGTAAGTGCTCAATCGGCAATTATCACCACTGCTTTAACTGGAAATAACGGCTTTACTGGTGCAGGCACATCTGGATCACCATATTCTGTTAGTCAAAATGCAACACCGGCACCAACGATAACTATCACAATTAGTAATAGTGGTACAGTTCCAGCGACAGATTTTTATATTACACCAAGCTCGCTGGGTAATTGGACATTAGTGAATAATAACTGCGGTACGAGTGGCTCTGGAGTTACACTGAATGCAACAAGTGGCGCTTGTACATTTGGTTTGCAACTGGCAACAGCTACAGCAGGCGCGCAGAATTACGCACTAAGCAATATCGCAATGGATTGGGTTGATCAAGACAGCCCAACAGGACAAACAACTCAGTACATGTCGGGAAGTATTTATGCCGAAGTTAATGCGGTAACACCACCACCATCAGCCTCAATCGCGGTAAGTGTTGTCTATTCATCGTGGGATAACAGCCAGACTGGTGGAACGCAAGCAGATCCATTGCTACTCCATTATATTGGAAACAATTTACCGATGGCTTTCATTAATCTAACATATACTAATACAGGTAATGGTGCAGCAAATAACTTCACCAGCACTTTAGCCACCTTACCCAATGGTTGGAGTTTACGTACGCACGGCTGTAATGCCACAACATTGGCTGCAAACAATGGAACTTGTACCGATCAATATAAATTTATTGCGCCACAAGACATTCATGCCACAGGCACCGAATTTAATAATGGTAATGTTAAATTAAGCTGGAATGATGATACACCACATGAAAGCCAAGTGTTAACTTTACCAGTAGGAACCGCTGGTCTAGGAGGTTATAATACCGCTAATGTAATTTATAATGCGGTATATTTAGATATGTTTGTTAGCTCAGCTGCACATAATGGACAATTTTCAACCGTAGCAGGTGGTAATGACGCAATTGCTAATGCAGATATTCTTTGTACTGGTGATGCTCAAAATACTCTTGTTGGTACAAGCTACAAAGCATTATTAGTTGCTGAATCGAGTACTCCAACGCTAGCAAATAGTCGTTATGCCTGTACGACGCAAGCCTGTACTGTCGGTGAAAGTTATAATTGGGTGTTACAATCAAATCTACGTTATTCCTCATTAACTAATTATAACCAAATCATTGGGATGACTAATGCGAGTTCGATTTTCCCATCTGGTGCTGATATTAACAAAATATTTGTGGATAGTGCCAAATACATTTGGACTGGATTAGCAACCATTGATGCAACTTCGCAAGCCCAGGGCTATTATAATTGGATGACCACATATCCAGGATTTACCGATGGTCCGCAGATTAGCCCAATTACACCGACTACACGCGGTAATTGTAATAATTGGACATCTAACACCGCCTATGATAACCTTCATCCAGATTTTCTCGCCGCGGGTAATTCTGGTCGAGGCAATCAATCTGGTTACAACGCATTTGCACTAAGTTCTCAAGGTTGTAATGATAACGGAAATAAGCATTATCTACTCTGTGTACAACAACCTTCAGCAGATTAGTCACCGCATAGATATAAATTATGTTGGTGATTGATTAAGTTTAACAAAGCAGATCTGCATGATCTGCTTTTTTGTGCGCCCTAGCAGATTAGCCACCGCAATTAAGTTCAGCTGGCAGCAAACTAAAGATACACTCAATCTGTAAATTATAGATTTGACTTACCATATATTTAATGCAAGTTTTGCCGTGGTTTAAAATGTTAACCATAATTTAGGTATTTTTTATTTCTAAATACAAGCCTTAGTTATTGATATAAAACAATAATTTATAATTCGTCGCTTGCATACAAATTAAACGCATCCCCAAAAGAGAGATAATTCTTAATAACGTCTGCATTAATTTGATAGAACTAAACCATAATTTATAACGAG
>DPRZ01000199.1 GCA_003538525.1 Neisseriales bacterium | reverse complement strand
ATTGCGCGCGCTGGCGTGGGTAAAATCACGCTGATTGATAATGATGTGGTTGATATTACTAATCTTAATCGGCAGTTAATTTCCACTTTAGCTAATGTTGGTGAACTTAAAGTTAATGAATTTGCCAAGCGAATTTTAGCGATTAATCCTGAGGTTCAATTAGTTACGCAAGCGCTATTTATTGATGCGGATAATTTGGCAGATTTGTTGGGTGATAAACCTGATTATGTGATTGATTGTATTGATACGATTGAATCTAAATTGGCATTATTAGTTTATTGCTTAGAGCATAAAATTAAGGTCGTTTCGAGCATGGGTGCAGGGAATCGAATTGATGTAACTAAGGCCAAATTAGCCGATATTAGTAAAACTCAAGTCTGTGCGTTAGCGCGAAATATTCGCTTACGCTTGCGTGAGTTAGGAATTAATAAAGGCATAACGGTGGTCTATTCAGAAGAAACTCCGTTTGCTAAACCCTTGGCAAATCCAGACGGTGGTCGTCCAACCAATGGCACGATTAGTTATTTACCCGCGTTATTTGGAATCATGTTAGCAGGGAAAGTTTTACAGGAGCTGATTGTTAATGGCTAAGCAATATGATGTGATAATTATTGGTGCTGGTCCATCGGGAACTAGCTGTGCGTATAATATTAAGCGGTTTAATCCTCAAGCCCGTGTTTTACTGGTCGATAAAGCTGACTTCCCGCGCTATAAGCCGTGTGGTGGAGGTGTTTCACCAGAGGTGCAAAATTACTTTGATTTTGATTTACAAGCTGGAATTGACTCGATTTGTAATGAAGTGGTTATGATTGCAAATGGTAAACAGATTAGCAGCAATAAACATCCATTATGGATGGTACGCCGTGAAAAATTTGATAATTTTTTACTGAGTAAGGCTCGCTCAATTGGGGTTAGCTTTATGAGCTCCTGTGAAGTTCATGAGGTAATTCAAGAAAATAATACGGTAAAATTGCTCAGTTCTAAGGGTGAATTTAATGCCAAAGTGGTCGTAATTGCTGAAGGTGGTCTAGGCAAATTAGCCAAAAAACTCGGTTATACGGTCAAAAATACGGTTTTAGCTGGCATGGAATATGAGCATTATACCCAAAAACTAGACGGTAAATTGTATATTGATTTCGATTACAATGACAGTGGTTATGCGTGGAATTTTCCTAAATCGGATGGTTTATCACTTGGAATTGGCGGCTTTGTTAAAGGTCAAGACAAGGGTAAAGTTGGTTTACCACAAAAGTTAAAAAATTATTCTAAACAATTTGCAGTTAACGAATTTGAGAAGAAAAATTTACATGGGCATCCAATTTTACTTTATTCTGGTCGCCAAAAGTTAGTGCATGGTAATGTAATTATGGTCGGTGAAATTGCGGGTTGCGTGGATCCTTTAACCGCCGAGGGGATTCGTCCAGCAATTAAAAGCGGATTTTTAGCTGCCAAAGTAATTGCTTATAGCTTAAAGCAAAAAAATTTGAAATCGCTGGTTAATTATGACGTGGCTTTTCATCAAGAAATTGGACGGGATTTTTATTCTGCACGGATTATGTCTTATTTTTTGAATAAAAATTTAAAACGAATTTTACCGATGTTAAGTAGCGAAAGCGCCATTAATGGCTTTATGAGCGTATTTAGTGGCGCATCAAGTTATCGTCAAAAAATTGGCTTTAAACGGATTTGTAAATTAATTTGGAAATCGATATTTTAGTTGGGGATAGGTGAGCCTAACCCTTGGCACTTGCTGATCCGCATATGGCTGCTTCGTTCCCGACCTGACCAGATTTTGCAGTAGACAATGCAAGGAGACCCACCATTGCTTGAGGTAGGTATTATAACAAAATACCTTACGCCGTGGGGGTTTTTTTGCACATTGTTAAATATTAATTTAATTATCGCGCTTTTTAGGTTTGTAATATGCACAAAAAATATAGAATAGAATTAATTCTATTTCTAAGTTATGCCGTATTTGCTATGTCGTGGATTGGTGCAACTGAATTTATGGTAGAAATAATGCAACAGTCACACATGACGTCTTTAGCTGAAGCTAGCATTTTGAGCAGTGCCTTACTAATTGCTAAAGTTGTTGGAGCCTTTTTGGCTGTTTATTTAATGCATAAGGTTGGTATTTATTGGGCCTTTGCCATCGCATTGGCTATGATTTGTTTTAGTATTATTACTCCTCTTGCGACCAATTTTTTAAGTTTATTTGCTTCGCGGTTTATTATGGGACTAGGAGGAGCGTTAATTTTAGTTTACTTTAATCCTATCGTGTTTATTTTATTTGCTCGTCGTGAATTGGCTTTGGTAAATGGATTAAATCTTTGTGCCTTTAATTTTGGAATGATACTAATCGCCTATATTAGAATAGACCTCGTTAATTTTTTTGGATCTTGGCAATTGGTCTTAATTGTATTGTCATTAATCAGCTTATTATTGTGTTTTATGTGGTTGTTATGCTCTAATATTTCAGAATTAGATATAATCTCCAAGGTTAAACAAGAGCATAAAGATAGTTTTTTAAGCGGATTTAAACATGGCTATGTCTGGCATTATGCCTTAACGTTTGCTGGGCTGATTTCACTGTATTTTGTATTATTTACATTTTATCAATATGCTAGGATAGTAAGTATCAAAGAGCTTGGTATTTGGAGTTTAGTTGGTACCGTTATCGGAATAATTTGTTCACAGGGTTTAGTCAAGCACTTAGTTTTAATTAGACTATCAGCTATTTTACAACTGGTTTCTTTAACCATACTAAATTTTAATCATGATCCTCTAATGATGAAATTCTCAGCAATACTCCTAAGTTTAGTTCTTTCTTTACCGCTGCCAGCAATGGTTACTTTTGTGCATAATCGTGCGAACATGACTAGCCAACAACTGGGAATGATTTTTAGTTTAGTTTACGCCATTAGTTATTTAATTGCAACCGGAGTGGTATTTGTCTTTGCTAAACTGGTTGATCTCAAACATGGAGACTTTACGAGTGCTTTTATTTTCATTTGTTTGATTAATAGCATGTTTTTAATTGGGAGTTTATTTTTACGTGAAAATAAAGTCTCTGCTCAGGCGGCTTGCTGAGAATTTTAAATGATTGTATTCGCTCTGCCATTGCATAAAAGTCGCAGGCTAATTAAAAATAGCCTGCGACTTTTATATCTGAGATAGAATAAATTAAATTAGTTCTTGTGTTTCTTGAGCAATCATCAGCTCTTCATTAGTTGGAATTAATAATGCTGT
>DPRZ01000034.1 GCA_003538525.1 Neisseriales bacterium | reverse complement strand
GATGAAAAGGTGAGCTTTTTATATGCTAAACTTTATTTTGATGGTTTGTTACGTTTAGCTGAATATGCTTTGGCTATTGAGTTTTTAGCGGATAATTTAAAAGTTGAGACGCTGCATTTAATTTATAGTGACGCAATTTTAGCGTTAAGTAAAAAATTAGAAGATAAAATTCAAGTTGATAAGTTAAATTTGATCGCCGAAAAGAGCTTATTTGCCGATAAAAGCAATGCTAATTTACTGCTCGCACTTGGGATTTTAAGTTATCACCAACAACGTTTTGCCAAATCACAAGCTTACTTAGAGGCGAGTAGTAATTTGAAGCCGAGTTTAGATGTTTATGTGTTTTTAGGTTTAGTGGCCAAAGATACTCAAAATAGCCAACTGCTTGCCGAAAGTCATCAACAGTTAATTGCGAATATTCGTAATTTAGCCTAATTTAATATTAATTTTTATAAATGTAATTATGAAACCAAATCTTCGTTCACCGAAAACTAAATATGCTAAGCGCAATCGTGAAACAATTTTCCCGTCCAAAGTGGCGTGTTTTATAAATGATAGTATTGCGATTTTATTATTTGCACTAGCTATCATGTTGGCTCTGGCATTTGCCAGTCACTCACTAAATGATAATTGTTGGTCAAAAAGCGTTGATTCAGCGAGCGTCTATAATCTACTGGGTGTGGTTGGTGCTTGGATCTCAGATATTTTCTTGTATATTTTGGGCTATTCTGCATGGTGGTTGGTGGCTGGGGTGTTTTATCTGGGGTTTTTTAAGATAAATCGGCATAAAATTCCAACTGGCAATTGGTCGCATATTTACCGGATAGTTAGTTATATTTTATTAATTGCCAGCTCGGCTAGTTTTGAATATATTATATTTTATCAGCAACCATCCACATTGCCAGATGGTTTTGGTGGAAGCTTTGGTTCATTTATTTTTAATAATAGTTATCACTTTATTGGTGAAGTTGGTGTCACCATTCTGAGCTTGGTTTTAGCTATCATGTGCTTATCATTTTCATTTAAAATTTCATGGTTGCTAATTGCTGAGAAAATTGGTGCAGTTTTGGAGTTTATTTATTTTGGCTTAACTGCGTTAGTTAGTCGTAACGATGATGAGCTTGGAGCAAAACCAGTTTTAGCTAGTAAAGTCGCTAGTATCAGTCCAATTCGTCATCAAGATTCTAATTTTGAGGATGAATTAGCCAAGCGCCCGGTGGTGCAAAATAAAAATACTTTGCTTGAGTTAGAAGAAGTAGAAGAGGCTGATGAAAATGAAGCCGAAGCTGAAGCTGAAAATGAATTGCAGCAAGATAACCATGTAAAAACTGAGCTTTCATTTGCACAAAGATTGTTTGGTCACAAAAAGCTTTCCGCTGATTTACAGCACACTGATGCTCCTGATTTTGATTTAGATTTACCGCTGTTGAATGATAGCGAAGAAAATGCTGTAGAAGAAACAGATTTAGCGCTAGACAATCAAGTTACACAACCACTTAGTCAATTAAGTGGTGAGCAAAAAACTTTAGCTAATTCCACGTTTGATTCCAGCGCAATAGAAGCTCTTGATCGAGAATTTGAACCAATCAAAGACACTGCCGCCATTATTGCGTCAAGTGCTTCTGCGCGATTATCCACGATGCTTAACCCGAAAGTTAATCCTGTAACTAATGGCTTAACGGGTTTACCGAGTACAGAATTACTTAATTTACCCAAAGTTCAAGCCGCAGGTGTTACTCCAGAAATTATTGAATATGTTTCAAATCAAATTCAAAATACCTTAGCCGAATTTGGCATTGAGGTTACGATTAGTAATGTTGAGAGCGGACCTGTGATTACACGTTATGAATTAGTTCCGCCCAAAGGTGTGCGTGGTGACAAAATCGCGAGTTATAGTAAAGAAATTGCGCGTTCTTTGGCATTGAATAATATTCGCATTTTGGAAAATATTCCAGGTAAAAACTCAATGGGGATTGAGGTTCCGAATGCTAAACGTCAAGTAATTTATTTGAAAGAAATTTTTGATTCTGAAGTTTACCACAATAATAATAGTCTCTTAACCTTAGCGCTAGGTAAAGATATTGCTGGTCAAGTGATTGTTACCGATTTAGCTAAAATGCCGCATCTGCTCGTGGCAGGAACTACTGGTTCGGGTAAATCGGTGGCGGTGAATGCGATGATTTTATCGATTCTATTTAATGCGCGCGCCGATCAAGTTAAATTCATCATGATTGATCCAAAAATGGTTGAGTTATCTTTTTATGAAGGAATTCCGCATTTATTAGCTCCAGTGGTAACCGATATGTCACAGGCAGCAAATGCCTTAAAGTGGGCGGTTGGTGAAATGGAAAAACGCTATAAAATTATGGCTAAAATGGGTACCAAAAATATTATTGGCTTTAATCAAAAAGCCGAAGCTGCAATTGCTGCTGGTAAACCACTATTAAATCCGTATAGCATTGATCCTAGTGAACCAGAACAATTAGACAAATGGCCATACATTGTGATTATTATTGATGAGTTAGCAGATTTAATGATGGTCGCAGGTAAGAAAATTGAGCAATATATTGCGCGGATTGCCCAAAAAGCACGTGCCGTAGGGATTCATTTGATTGTAGCCACTCAACGTCCATCGGTCGATGTTATCACTGGGTTAATAAAAGCCAATATTCCTGCGCGGATTTCATTTCAAGTTTCAAGTAAAATTGATTCACGAACTATTTTAGATCAAATGGGGGCGGAAACGTTGCTGGGACAAGGGGATATGTTGTCACTCAATCCTGGCTCGGGTTTTCCCCGCCGAATTCACGGGGCTTTTGTTAATGATGATGAACTCAATAAAGTGGTTGATTACCTAAAATCTCAGGGTGCACCAGATTATAATGAAGAAATTTTAACTGGGGCAAGTGACATCGCAATTCCTGGTTTTGAAGATGATAGTAATGCGGATAGCAATAGCATTGAAAAAGATAGTGTGTTTGATCAAGCGGTGAAATTCATCATTGATTCTAAGCGCTGTTCGATTAGTTCATTGCAAACTCAATTTGGAATTGGTTATAATAAAGCGGCACGAATTATGAACCATCTGGA
>DPRZ01000143.1 GCA_003538525.1 Neisseriales bacterium | reverse complement strand
TTTTTAGATTTTTTTGAGTTTTATGCGGATAACTCTATATATTCAAAGTCTTCTAGTTTACGATACGGTACAAATTTCAAATATACTATGTGACAAGATAATGAAATTTAGTTATTCACAAAGTAACTATACCCACCAATATAGTTATTGCTCCAATAGGGTAAGCTAAGTTTTTCAATTCTAACCTTGCCTTTACTAGTTGGTGCATGAATAAATTCACCATTGCCGATATAAATTCCGACATGTTGATAATTGTTAAACACCACTAAATCACCGATTAGTAAATCATCAACATCTTTGCCTTTATAGCTCGCCGCTTTAGATTGATTTTGGGCGGTGCGCGGTAATTTTACGCCCAAAGCTTGTTGATAGCTGTAAAGCACCAAGCCGCTACAGTCAAAGCCTTTGGCAGGTGTACTGCCACCATAGCGATAATTACTGCCCAGCAATGATTTGCTGACGCTGAGAACTTTGTTTCCAGCCTCTCCATTTTGATTATTAATTTGAATTTGAGCTGGTGCTGATGGCGGTGGAGTTTTTTTAGTTGAGCAACTGCTACTTAGTGCAATTAAGACCAGTAGAATTAACCAGTAAATTAGCAACGGTTGGCGCTGCAAATTAAGCTTAAATTTGCTTGCTTGCCGTTGGCTAATGTTCACGGAGTTGACCATAGAAATAAATGATTTGAATGTTGCTTTCGCGTGACATCGCTCCAGGGTTCGTGCCTAATTGACCTTGGGGAACCTCCTGCTGGAGATTTTGATAATAATTTTGCCACAGCGCGAGAATTTTAGGTGATTTACCATTGGTGAAATCCATCGGTAAATGTTGAAAGATTGCTTGATTATGATTGGCAACTTGGAAAGAATAATCAATTAATTCTGAGCAATAAAAAGCTTGCCCATCAGCGGCGATAAAGCTTTCATTATAGGGTTTGCCAAGTTGTTTTTCGGCGCTAACGATTGCATTTGGAATTAATTTTTGCTCAGTTGCTTTGAGTCGCCCAACCATAACGCGTGGTTGCTGTGTATCATCTAAACTTCGCTGTAAAAATTGCGCCAGCGGTGTAATTACAACCCCTTGTGAAATGGCTTCGATAACTTGCGGATTAGATTCGCTGGCATCAATAACTAACCCAACGTGTGAGACATAGCTATTTTTATAGCCATAGGTTACGCTATCGACACTGTCACAGAATTGACCACAGTTTAGGTCTTGAAATAATAAATCCCCGCGTTGCAGTTTGAAATTAGTGATTAAGCTATCGGCAAATGCTGAGTTAAGCACTAAAAATAGAGCAATTGCACCACTGAGTATTTTTTTAATCACTGGCGACGAATGGGGTGGTTTATTCATAATTTGCAACGCTCAGCGCAATTACAAAATTGGTTGCACCTAAACATATTGGTATTCATTCGTATATTTAATGATAAACCGTCATGGTGGTTGCTATATTCTGAAAGTTAATTTTAAAGTCAACGGCTTTATCTGATGGAAAAGTGCAGGTTTCGGCACGAGCTTGCTCGGGATAAATGGTTGCTTCAACAAATCGTGCTGGTTCACCAACGGCAAAACCATTAGCGTCAACAAACTCGCAGCGCCAAAAAACTTGTTCGGGTTTCTCGCCTGTGGTGTTGAAATTCCAACGGACGATAGTATTACCGCTCGCTACATCGGTGGATTTACTTAAGTTGGTAATTTCAACATCGCCAGGTTTACCAATTGTACTAACTTGTTTTTCAATTGGGTTGTGTGATGCACAAGCGCTTAAAAAAGTGATTAAACTTAGACTAAAGATTTTTTTCATAATATTCCTCAGGATTAAATTATAACTTAATTTCAGATATTTCATTTGTTACATTCAACATCAGCGCTAGTTACTTTTGCCAAGTTGGTGGGTTTTAGCTGATTAACTATTTGGCGCTATTATAAATACTTTTTTGCGCTAAATGGCGCTTATTTTAATTATTTACGTTTGAGTAAATAAACATGATTATCAACGGGACTTTTTTGTGGTGGAGAAGTTGCTTGCTCTGCCAGTGTTTCCAAGTGCTGAATTGTGAAATTATGTGCATATAAATTTTCTACCTCAGCATGCTCAATTGAATAGGGTGGCGCTATACGTGCCAAATCGCTATAACTTAGGGTAATTAATAAATATAAACTTCCGCTGGGTAAGAGTTGAGCTATTTTTTGCGCATAAATTTGGCGTAAATCAGCAGGTAATGCAACTAAAGCGGCACGGTCATAGCAAAAATCAAGTTCACCAGCTATTTCTAACGGTAGCGCAAAAAAATCTCCGCACGCTAATTTGATAGTATCATGTTGAAAATAGTGAAAGGACTTTTCGAGTGTTAATTCGGCGCTTAATTGATTATCTGTGAAAAATTGCTCACAGGCACTTGGACTGAGTTCGCAACCTAAGATACTCGCACCTTGTGCAGACAGCCACAACATGTCTTTACTTTTACCACATAAAGGAACTAGGGTTCGCGGATTAGCTGGAAGGATAGTGCTTGGGTAATAGCGTTGGAGTAACTCATTAATCTGCTCGCGATGAAAACCAATTTGATTGGCGTCCCAGCGTTGGAGCCAAAATTCATGTTGGGTATTTTGTATGGCTGTAGTCATAGTTAATTCTTTTCTTGAAAATGGCTAAGAAATATTTATCTTGTGATGTCCCGAATGCCTAAACGACTATAGTTAGAACTATAATCAGTTGTGATTAACGCGATATTATAACGTTTGGATGAGCTTAGCATAAAATAACTACATCCTACAAATTATTAA
>DPRZ01000228.1 GCA_003538525.1 Neisseriales bacterium | reverse complement strand
CATGTATTACGTTACATTCACTAATAATTTGATTGATTTTTGTTATATTTTCATTCATCTGTTATCCCTCTCATTTGTTAAAACTCTAGCTTTATGCAACTTTAAATATCACAGTAAATAAATTGCTTACCGTAATATTTGGCTCAAGCTGAGTTTGGTAATGTTCTGCCAGTTCGACTTGTTCATTATCCAGTTCTTGCTCTCGTGCTTGTTTAATTTCATTGAGTTTGCGTTTCTTATTTTTTAGCTGATTGATTTCACCAGTCAATGCAACTTTATCGCGGACATTGATGGCTAATTTAATATTTTTATTCAGCTCTTTTATTTGCTGGTCTATTTCATTAAGTTGCGCCATAAAATCTTCAATCACATCAGATCTAAAATACTCAATTTTGCTATATTCATCATCAAAATTTTGCGCTTTCAACACTTCAAAATCATTCAGTGCCTTATTGCGATTGCGCTTTTGAATTTCCTCGATATTCTCGAATGCTGTGTTTTGTTTGAACGTAGCTTTTAAGTTGAACAGTCTTTCACATACGGATTGTTCAAGCTCTTGCCCGTTATCTAACTTTCCGCTAAACACCAGATAGTCTTCATGGTAGCCGTTGGTTTCAATGCACAGATGCTCTAGTGCGAGTGTGCCAGTTTGGTTTTTGTATGCTTCGAGTGCATTAACTTGTTTATCATAGTTAGTTAAATCAAATTCAAGCATAGCAGTTGAGGTTATTTCAGCTTTAGCCGCATTTATTACCAGTTCACCAAGCGGATGATTCAGGCGGTAGAGTTGATTATTGGTATAACCTTGCTGTTCTTCCCAATTATCTTTTTTGATCATGTAGTAGGTAGCAGGACGAATCCCTTGAATTTGCTGATTAAGCTCGATGATTTTATTATCTTCATCAAATTCAACCTTGGGCGCTAGTTGAGGCAATTGGTATTTAGTAAGTTCCCAGAATTTTTGGCTGATTTGATCAAGGCGGTTTTTGCTGTGTTCTTCGGATTGTTGCAGTAAATTATGCACGTCTTCATCAAAATAAGTGTCAAGAATTTGTTTAGCGGTTTCAAGCCGTTGATTATTTTCTTCTTTAAATTGTTCGCCAAGTAGATCAAATTCATAATTAATGGCTTGTTCGTCGCGGCATTGTTTAAAGATATTTTGAATCGCTTGCTCAAAACCATTATTGAGATTAGCAATGCTTCCTAGAATTTCATTCGATGCGCCAAATACACCATCAAATAAGCCAAATTTCTTATCCAAAATTTCATAAATGCGTTGATCAATTGAGTTGTTGGTATCTACAAAATTTACCACCACTACATCATATTTTTGACCATAACGATGAATGCGTCCAATTCGTTGTTCAATCCGCTGTGGATTCCATGGCAAATCATAATTAACCAATAATGAGCAAAATTGTAAATTAACACCTTCGGATGCTGAATCAGTAGCAATTAGAATTTTTGCCGACTTTTCAAAATATTCAGTTATTGCTAATTTCATATCGGCGGATTTAACCCCAGATATTTTTTTACGGTTAGCTTTGATATTTAGCCAGTCATGGTAAATTTGTTTGGATTTCTCATCGTTGTTACTGGCGTTAAACAATACGATTTTATCGGCAAAGCCATTTTGTTCTAAGTATTGCTTAAGATATTTTTGGGTTGCAACTGACTCAGTAAAAATAACACATTTTTCACGTGCGCCGATTGCTTTCATCTTTTCAAAACCAAACTTAAGTGCTTTGAGTAAATTGGGTAATTTAGAGTCTTTATTATTATCAATTAAAATTCTGAGATTGCGAATTATTTCATCTAAGCGCAGCAACACCCGAGATTTCTCAGCTTGTGCAACTGCTTGTGGGGTGTTGGCTAATTCCTGAAACTCTTCATCATCGAGGTCTTCAATAGCTTCAGCAATGATTTCTTCATCAATTTCAGCTAGTGAGGTAACTGCATTTCCATCCGCTAAACTTAGTTCAATTCTTGAACGAATCTTTTGTAATGTTTCAAAGATCGCAATTGAAGACGATGATTTTATTTTGAGCAATGCGACTTTAATTAAATGAATCACTCGCTGATCATAAACATTAATTAACTCTTCAAAAATAAAATCATTTAACTCTTTAAAGAGTTGTAATTCAAATGAGGTGGATTGATAATTAAAGGTTTGTGAATGGCGTTCGGTATAACGAATAAAACTAGCTACATCTTTACGCAGTGAGCGTTGGCAAATAGTTTTTAATCGTTCTCTAAGTTGCGCTAGCTCAATATTGCTGAGATTGCCACTTAGAGTGCGTTTACTCGGGAAAAATTTATCATCAATGATATTAACTAAACCATATAACTCACTAAGATTATTTTGTAACGGAGTGGCGGTTAATAAGATTTTTTTAACTGTTGGAAAGGCTTCTTGAATTGCTTGATAAACTTTAGATTTGTCGTTTTTTAGTTTATGTGCTTCATCAAACACGGCTAGATCAAAACGAATATTTTGTAATTTAAGTTTATATTCTTCGCGATTAATTAGATTATACGTGCAAATAAGTATTTTTGGTTCAACTAAATTAAATAAATCAATACCATCTTTTTTAGCTAATGTAATTGGTTTACTATCTAAAATAACTGAATCTAAGGCAAATTTATCTTTTAGTTCCTCTTGCCATTGCTTACGTAATACCGCAGGACAAACAATAATCAATTTTCGCTTACGTTCTGCCCACATTTGCGCCAAAATTAAACCTGCTTCAATTGTTTTACCTAAACCAACTTCATCAGCTAAAATTGCACCTTTCGCTATTGGCGAACGAATCGCATATTGTGCAGCTAATACTTGATGTGGATTCATCTGAACTTTGGCATTAAACACCGTTGCAGTTATGTCGCTACGCGTCTTTCGCAAGATGTCGTAGGCATAAAATTTAGCGTGGTATGGAGTTAGCTGCATTGGTTAGTCTAATAAAGGATTATAGGCATGATTTTATCATACTATATAACTGTTACATATGCTTATCCATGCTGCATTTGCTTGGTCTGCAACGCTTTTAGCGCTGGCTTCGGGTGTGGCGGGTTTTGCTTGCAAAATTGGGATTCAGCGCGGATTAATGATATAGGCTTAGGTAATTCCTAAGCCTTATTTCATAGATAACAATATAAGCCAGTTTCTTGCTCAAAAAGCGGTATTAAGTCCTCGGCATAAACCTCGTTAATTTGCTTGATTACTTTATTCGTGCTTAGTCTGGTATTGCTAAAAGTTAACTCATATAAATCTAAGCCGATGTTATAGGTTATTGTGACTAAATTAATCCTGTTTTTAATGTTTAAATCACTGGGTAGCGCACAATTTAAAACTGGCTGTTC
>DPRZ01000147.1 GCA_003538525.1 Neisseriales bacterium | reverse complement strand
ATCGCTGAAGATGAGCAAATTAACCTAATTAAATTACAACAGTATGATAAATTGCGTAATAAAGATGCGAATGCCGTAATTGGCTTTACTCATTTGCTGGCAACTAAATTGGATACGAAGAATAATCTGTTCTCACACCTACGTGGAGCAGGAATAATTGCTCTGAGTAATTTACCGCTGGTAAAAAACTTTGTGGCGAAAAGTTTAATTTTTGGATTATAAAATATGTATGATGTAGCCATTGTTGGTGGAGGTTTAGTTGGGGCAAGTTTTGCCTTAGATTTAATTCAGCAAAATGAAAATTTAAGCATTGCCTTTATTGAGCGTACTGAACCAAATTTCAGTGAAAATCAATCTGGTTTTGATAATAAAATTTATGCTATTTCACCAAGTAACTTAGAACACTTAAGTAAATTAGGCGTAAAACCTGATTGGAGCAAAATTGGTACCATTAATGCAATGAATGTACGCGGTAATCAAAATAGTGCCATTGAGTTTGATAAAGCAACCTGCAAAGGGCAGTATTTGGCCAAGATTGTGGAATATCGTAATTTACACCATGCGGTGCTCGTGGAACTGAAAAAATATCCACAAGTAAAATTTATTTATACTAATCTTCAAGATGCAAAAATGTATGAAACTAGCGTGGAATTATTGAATGATGCAAATGAAGTAATTCACGCTAAGTGGTTAGTTGCCGCCGATGGGGCAAATTCGTTTGTGCGTAATAAATTTAACTTTACCGTCGATGCGATTCCTTATTATCAATCAGGCGTGGTGGCTAATTTTAAATGCAGTATTGATCACAATAATGTTGCACACCAATGGTTTCTCGGTGATGGCGTTTTAGCCTATTTACCATTACCTAATCAGCACATTTCAATTGTCTGGTCAAGCGATAATCCGCAGCAATTATTAACATCCAGTCCAGATGAGTTGTGTGAATTAGTTGCTAATGCAGGGCAAAATACCCTGGGTAAATTGGAGTTAATCACTAAAGCCATGGCTTTTCCATTAAAGTTAAATTTAGTTGAAAAATTTTATTATGAACGAGTAATTTTAATTGGTGATGCGGCGCATACCATTCATCCGTTAGCTGGGCAGGGCGTTAATTTAGGTTTCGGCGATGCGTGGGCACTTGCTAAGCTCATGGCATTAAATTTAAGTAATTTAGATAATGCGACACTTGCACGTTATAACTATGCTCGATTAGCCGAGGTTCGCAAAATGCAAATGACTTGTCATCTGCTACATCGTTTATTTCATAATCGCTTGCCTGTAGTAAATGAATTGCGCAATTTAGGCTTAAATTTGGTTAATCGACTAACACCAGTTAAAAAAATCCTAATAAATTCAGCTATAAACTATTAATTACCTAGTATTCATAGAGAATTACTGTTATAATAATCGACTTGTTTTATTCTTTTTTATTTTATGAGAGACATTATGAAAAAAATACTTATTAGTTTAATGATTAGTGCGGCTTTAGTAGCTTGTAACAAATCTACGGATAGCGCAACAGTTACTCCAGATCAAATTAAAGCGGACTTAGTTAAGCAAGTTCCTGGATTAACTCAAGTTGATCAAGTTAACCCAACTAAAATTAGTGGTTTATATGAAGTTGTAGTTGGTCGTAAAATATTTTATGTATCAACTGACGGTAAATATGCGGTTTTTGGTAATATGGTTGATTTAGGTAGCAAACAAAGTATAACTGAACAACGGATGCAAGAAATTGCTAAAGTTGATTTTAGCAAGCTACCTTTAGACTTAGCCATTAAACAAGTAATTGGTGATGGAAGTCGTAAAATTGCGGTATTTACTGATCCAGACTGTCCATATTGCAAAATGTTTGAAAAACAAGTGGTTCCTCAATTAAAAGATGTAACAATTTATACTTACTTATTCCCATTACCAATTCATCCAAATGCAGCTTCAGATGCTAAGAAAATTTGGTGTAGTAAAGATCGTCTTGCAACATGGAGTGCCTTTATGCAAAAAGACACACCATTACCAACTGACGTAAGTTGTGATACAACTGGATTAGATAAAGTAATGAAACTTGGTACTGATGTAGTACAAGTTGATGGTACACCAACAATGATCTTAGAAAATGGTACAATTCTTCCAGGAATGTTACCAGCAGATCAATTGAATGCTAAATTAGATGAAATTTCTGGTAAAGCACCTGCGGCATCAGCTCCAGTTAGTGCTGCACCATCTGCATCTGCTGCACAATAAGTTCTTCGGACTTAATTTAGGCTTGTATATTCTGCAAGCCTATTTTTTTATTTAAGGTATTGATTTATGAGAAAAATTATACAAACTAGTTTGATTGGAGTATTAATTGCTGCCAGTGTTTCAGCTTATGCAGCAAGTAGTGTTGTTGATAGTACAACGGCTACAACAATTAAACAAAATTTAAAAAATAATTTACCGGATTTAGTGGTTGATCAAATTTTGATTACGCCATTTACTGGTGTTTATGAAGTTGATTCAGGGCGCAAGGTTTTCTATGTTAATGCAACCGGAAATATGGCATTAATTGGTAATTTGCTGGATTTAACTACTAAAACCAGTCTTACTGAACAACGGACTGAAGCACTTAATAAAATTGATTGGACTAAACTTCCATTGGATATCGCTATTAAGCGAGTTATTGGTAATGGTAATAACAAAATTGCAGTTTTTACCGATCCTGATTGTCCATTCTGTAAACGACTTGAAGCCGAAACCTTGAGTAAATTAAAAGATGTGACGATTTATTACTATTTCTTCCCATTAGCCATTCATCCAAATGCAGCAGATGATTCAAAACGTTTGTTATGTGCGGAAAATCCAGAAAGTGCTATTGTTGCGGTAATGGGTAAAGATAAGCCATATGGTAAAAATAATACCTGCAACAAGTCAAAAGACTTGGTGAAAATGCAAGATGTTGGTAATAATCTAGTTCAAGTAACTGGAACACCAACAATCATTCTACCCAATGGTTCGATTACATCAGGATTGATACCAGCTGATTACTTAAGCCGTTTGATTGATCAAAATCAAGTTGAGTCAACAATTATTACAACTAAGTAATAGCATAAAATTATATAGATAAGTAATTAAAAACAGAAGTAAAAACTCTGTTTTT
>DPRZ01000046.1 GCA_003538525.1 Neisseriales bacterium | reverse complement strand
TTAATTTATGCTTTAACATTTTAAGAACTAATGTGTGAAGCTACGAAATTTAGCCATAGACTAAGATTAACTATATACTAATCTTAATCTATAGCTAAAACAACTGTAATGGTCTAATATTCCTGTAGAGATATTAAGCCACCTTTTCTTCCTCAATTATACCGCAATATTTCTGATGCGGTGTCAGATATCCAATCGCTGAATGTATCCTTTTATAATTATAGAAATGTATATATTGCTCCACTTGTTTTATCGCATCATCATGGCTTTTTATGGTTAGATGATTTAGATACTCATATTTCATACTACGGTAAAATCTCTCTTGTACTGCATTATCCCAGCAATTGCCTCTACGACTCATGCTTTGAGTAATTTTATGCATTTGCAATTTACTCCTAAATTCAAGAGCTGAGTATTGGCAACCTTGGTCAGAATGAAACATTAAATCCTTAGTGACAACATTATTGCACTTAATAGCATAATCCAGCGCTTCTTTGGCAAGCTCAGCATTTGCAGATTGTGACATGGAGTAGCCAACAATCTTTCTGCTGTGTAAATCCATTACTGTCGCAAGGTATGACCAACCACTCTGCGTTCTAAGATAAGTAATATCTCCAACCCAGCAGATGTTATTTGATGGTTGATTAAACTCACGATTTAATAAATTTGCCGCATATTTATGCTCAGTACCACTATCGGAATAATGATGTCTTTTTCTGACAAGCACAACATCAACCTTTGCTATATTCATTAACTTTTTAGTTTTATGAACACCAATCCTAAAACCATTGGCACGTAAAGATTTATGAATTCTACGTTTTCCATAAGTATAGTTAGTTCCGATTGATATTTCTTTAATTTTGGCAACAATAGTTGCGTTTTTCTGAGTGATATCAACTGGTTTATAGTAATAACTACTGCTAGGTAAATCAAATACATTACATAGCTCAGTAATATTGTAAGCTTCCTTCATTTGATTCATTATTTTAACGATGGATTGTCGCGTATGAAGAAAGCTGCAGCCTTTTTTAATATCTCATTATCCCTCAAGGCTCTGTTTAACTGCTTTTCTAATTCTTGAATACGAAGCTGTTCTGGGGTTAATGCTGATGCAACTGGAGTTACTCCCGATAGTTCTGCTAAATATTGTCTTTTCCAACGTATTACCGCAGATGAGCTGGCTCCTGATAATTCCATAACCTCTTTATTGCTATAACCACTATCTACCATCAATTTAGCATACTCTAGCTTTTGCAATGTTGTGAATGTTTGCCTTACTTTTCTCATTTATGATGTCCAATTAAAATTGTTAGTAATATTAACCTATAAAGGCTTTAATTATCTACAGTTTTATTGGACCATTACAAACTGACTAATCTAGTGTAAAGTACGAGCTAAATCTTTTTCAGGGGTTGAAATCGGAATTAGTTTGAATCTACTTTCAAGTAGTTGCAAAATATTTGGGGTGGCAAATGCAGGCAATTTAGGACCCCAATAAATATTTTCTAAGCCTAGATATAACAATGTCAACATGATAGCTACTGCTTTTTGCTCAAACCATGATACAACTAAAGTTAAAGGTAATTCATTTACTGAACAATCGAAAGCTTTAGCTAGTGTTAAGGCAACTTGGATAGCAGAGTATGCATCATTACATTGTCCCATATCTAATACACGAGGGATTCCGTTGATGTCACCCAAATCATCTCGATTAAAACGATATTTAGCACAACCTAAAGTTAAAATAACTGAGTCTTTTGGTACCATGCGGGCAAAATCACCGTAATAGTCACCATCAGGAGTTGAGACATCACAACCGCCAACTAAATAGAAGTGTTTGATTGCACCGCTTTTAACAGCAGCAACAACATCATCAGCCAAGCTAATTACTGTATTACGTGCAAATCCAATAGTGATAAATTTCTCAGGTGCATCAGAGGTAAAACCAGGAGCATTAAGTGCTGCTTCGATAAGAGGTGTGTAATCACAATCTTTAATATGTTGAATACCAGACCAACCAACTGCATTGGTTGTAAATAATCTTTCTTTATAGGCAACTTGTGGTTCTATTAAACAATTACTTGTCATTAACACAGCACCAGGAAAGCGAGAGAATTCTACTTTTTGTTTATGCCAAGCCCCACCAAAATTACCGACTAAATGTGGGTATTTCTTTAATTCAGGATAAGCGTTAGCCGGTAACATTTCACCATGGGTATAAACATTAATACCTTTACCAACAGTTTGTTGTAAAAGTTTTTCTAAGTCATGTATGTCGTGACCACTAACTAAAATAGCTTTACCAGCTACATTAGAAATTCTCACTTGTGTAGGTTCAGGATGTCCAAATTTATTAGTGTGCGCAGAATCTAAACTCTCCATAGCACTATAATTTGCAGCACCTACTTTCATAGCCCAATCAATATAATCATTTAAGTTAGTTGATTCTTGTGCTAAAAAAGCTAGTGCGTCATGTAACTGATTAACTGCACTCTCAATGTTTCCGCCAGATAATAATGCATGATTTGTATATGCAGCAGCACCCTTGATACCGTATAGAACAAACCCATACATCCCAGCAATATCTTCGCCCGCAATTAAGGTTCTTGCATCAAAACCAATTTCTAATGCTTGATCTACCAATTCACCGATTGAATCAGCTGGTTTATAAGTAACAGATGAATAAGTTGGTAATTCAATAATCGTATTAGACTTACTTGCAAAGTCTAATATTTTTTGTTTCAATTCCTCTCTTAATTTAACAACATTCCTTAGATAATCTTCAATCCGTTTTGGATCAAAGTTAACGTTAGTTAATGTTGAAAACACTGCTTCCAGAACTAAATGATCTACATCAGATTTAGAAATTTGGTATTTATTCGCTACAGTTGCATAGCTAGAAAGCCCAGTAATCGCATACAGTAGCAAATCTTGTAAGTCTGCAGTCTCAGCAGTCTTACCACAGTTTCCTACTAAAGTATTGCATCCTAGAATCCCATCATTGCGCTGGGTTCCTTCACATTGATAACAAAACATGATAGTTCCTTATAATAAAAATAGAACAAGTTAAATCGCATGTAAACTCTTAATCTACTATTATTCGACTAAATAGTAATACGATAACATGATTATATCAATATTGTACTATGAATACAAGTATTGGATGCTAATA
>DPRZ01000249.1 GCA_003538525.1 Neisseriales bacterium | reverse complement strand
GAGTATTTTAGCGGTGAATTAGAGGTCTTTTATATTAGCGATGAGTTATGGTTAATCGGACTAAATTTTGCACTTGATGCTGTAGTTAGCTACCCATTAATTGATATTGTCGGTGAAAATATTGATGAATTCTTACCCAGCGGTAATGAGCGGCTACGCTTACATAAATTGATTAATGAAATGCAAATGTTGCTATTTAATTTACCGTTGAATAAATTACGTGAAGATGAGGGATTACTGAGTATCAATAGCGTTTGGATCTGGAATAAATCGCCAGCTAAATTCGCCTTTGAATTTGGGACGCGCTTGGCAAATAATTCTAGTTTGAGCGCTTTGACAGATGATTTTGCTGCAGTGACGAGTCTAATTGTGGATAAGGCCTATTATCCAGCTTGCTATCGCGATAGTTTCTCATGGCTTGAGGTAGTTGCTGAGTTGGATGGTTTATTGGCCACGAAATTATTGGATTTACTTCTTTCGCGGAAAATTCAGCGTTTAAATATTTATGTTCCAACCTTAACTGGCTGTCACTGTTTGCAGTTATCGCGGTTTGACTTATGGAAATTTTGGCGTAAAAAAGCTTTCTTGTGGTACGAGTTAGCTGAAGAGCTAGCAGAATAGTGTAGTTTAATTCATGATTTTAAGTTAGCTTGAGGTTAAGGTTACTAGGGATTTTATTACTGTATAAGGTTGTCTGAAGATGAGTTTTTATTTGCCATTGATTATTTTTTGTTTTTCTACGAGTATTACCCCTGGACCAAATAATCTGATGATTATGATGTCGGGAGCTAAATTTGGCGTTAAATCTTCGTTGCCACATTATTTGGGCATTTGCATCGGTTTTGCTCTGATGGTTGCCTTGGTTGGGCTAGGCTTGGGGGAGATTTTTAATCGCTGGTCAATTTTGCATTTGATTATTAAATATGTTGGTGCATTCTATATGTTGTATTTGGCATGGCAAATTATTCGTTCCACCAGTGAATTAAAAACCGTGTCAGCCAAAAGTAAGCCTTTAAATTTCGTCCAAGCGCTGTTGTTTCAATGGATTAACCCCAAGGCGTGGATTATGGCGGTTGGGGCGATTTCTGCATATAGCGTGGTGAATTCTAATATGCTAAGCCAAGCGCTAATAATTGCGGGCGTTTATTTCATCGTGGGCTTACCCTGTATTGGAATGTGGTTAATTGGTGGGGTTGGGGTTAGTCGTTATTTGAAACATCCAAAGCACCTGCATTATTTTAATTTAACCATGGGTACGTTGTTAATTCTCTCAATTTTGCTGATGTTTTTGGAAGGACATTAAACCAATGTCAATAAGGAAGAGTTTCGATGTTTAAAGCGCCAATTGTGATGCTAGATTTTGAAACCACAGGTTTAAGCCCAGCCTATGGTGATCGAATTACCGAGGTTGCAGCGCTGCGAATAGTCGGTGATAGGATAGTTGAACGTTATGTTTCATTGATTAATTGTAATGTACGAATTCCATCCTTTATCAGTGAGTTAACTGGGATTACGCAAGCGATGGTTAATCGAGCGCCAGCGGCAAGTGTGGTGCTTCCTGAACTTCTGGATTTTATTGGTCAGGATGTCTTAGCCGCACATAATGCTAGTTTTGATGTTAAATTTCTTAGCGCAGAAAGTACGCGTTTGGGGCTAGCGCCTAGTCATGCCAATTTAGTGTGCTCTTTAAAATTAGCGCGCAGAGTGTTTCCGGGTTTACCCAGCTACAAATTAACTAACTTAGCCAATGCATTAGGGATTAAATTTAATAGTCAGGCTCATCGCGCTGAAGCAGATGCCGAAGTTGCCGCCGAATTACTCATTCATATTGGTAAACATTTACGCAAAAATTATCAACTCAGCGCACTAGATCCACAAATTTTCAGCCAAATAAATAAATTGAGTGCGGCTAAGGTCGCCAATTACTTGCAACATAAATTAGTTAGCAAGGTTGCTTAAACACAATCATTTCAAGAGCGCTCAGAAAATGTATTATTGTCGTTTTATCCATTGAGTTTCTTGTAACGGATGTTTAGAAATTTATCCAAAACGGATAGATATAATAACACGTATATATGCAAACATATGCTAACACTTGGTTTATGGCATTGATTTTAAAAATGAACGGCTATAAAGGAGCCTAATAATTTAGAGTCAAAGTGTATTGAAGTTTATTTATTTGACCGTAGTGTGAGATCATTTGTAGAGTAGCGTTATTAAATGGAGAGATAATATAGTTTCTTTAGCATGAATTTGGTATAATGATGTAATTTTATGATGTTAATTTTTAGAAGGTGGTATTAAAATGAAAGACACAACTCCTCAACTTAATTGTTCACAAGCAATAGTTAAAATACTTGAAAACATGGGTGTTACCCATGTATTTGGTGTTCCTGGCGCTAAGATTGACAGCCTGTTTATTGCATTAAAATATTCAAAAATAAAATTAGTTATAGCGCGTCATGAACAAAATGCGGCTTTTATGGCGGCTGCGTTTGGGCGGATCACTGGTAAAGTCGGTGTCTGTGTTGCTACTTCAGGTCCTGGGGTTACCAATTTAATTACTGGTTTGGCAACCGCAACCAGTGAGGGAGACCCAGTCTTGGCGATTGGTGGTGAAGTTCCTTTAAGTGACAGACTCAAAAAAACTCATCAGTCACTGGATGCGGTTACTTTAATGAAATCAGCTACTAAATACAGTGAGGAAGTAGTGACGGTTGATCAATTAACCGAAATTATGGGGAATGCTATCCGCGCTGCTGAAAGTGGACGCGCCGGTGCCGCATTTATTTCTTTGCCCAAAGATATTGGTTTGGCACCATTTGTTGGTGATGCTACGCAGGCGTGGGGTAAACCAGTTGTGCAAGGATGTGGAGCGCTGACAGCGATTGATGCAGCCGTAGAGCTGATTAATGCGAGTAAGCGACCGATGGTTATTTTTGGAATGCAGGCATCTAAGCCAGATGTTGCAACAGCGATACAAAATTTCTTAGCTAAAACTAAAATCCCATATACTGCAACTTTTCAAGGACCTGGTAAATGGGCTCAGCCCGAAGACGGAGAAACGTTCGTTGGACGTGTTGGTTTATTCCGTAATCAACCCGCAGATCATTTATTAGATCAGTCTGACTGCGTAATTACTGTCGGTTATGATCCAATTGAGTATGATCCTAATATCTGGAATCAGAACAATCGTCGTAAATTAATTGCAATTGATGTAATTCGCGCTGATCAAGACAATGATTTTATGCCTGAAGTAGAAATTGTTGGAGAAATCGGCGGTTCTCTTGAATTATTGGCTAGTAAGTTGACGCCAAACATTGACGCTGAATTTACTAGTGCAGTTACTGATGCCTTAACCCAAAATAAATTAACGGTAGCGGAGGGGGCACAGTTAAATGGAACGCCAGTTCACCCATTACGTGTGATTCATGAATTGCAGAAGATAATTACTGCGGATACGCATATTGCATTGGATGTTGGGTCAAATTATATCTGGATGAATCGCTATTACGGTGCTGAATATGCAAGACAAGTCTTAGTGAGTAACGGTCAGCAAACTTTGGGGGTAGCATTGCCATGGGCGATTGCGACTAGTTTGATTTATCCAGATAAACGTATTATTTCTGTTTCAGGAGATGGCGGATTTTTATTTAGTGCGATGGAACTGGAAACGGCGAAACGACTGGGCGTAAAATTTATTCATTTGATTTGGGATAGTGCATCTTATGATATGGTCTCCTTTCAAGAAGCTGCGCATTATGCTGGTGATACTGCTGGTGTCGAACTTGGGCATTATGATGTTGTTGCCTATGCTGAAGCATTTGGTTGTAAGGGGTATAGTATTAAATCGGCCGATGAAATTGCTGGAGTATTCCAAGACGCGCTTAGTTCTGATGTTCCGGTCTTAATTCATATTCCGATTGATTATTCGCAAAACATGCGCCTGATGCAAGATGTTATTCAGAGTTTTGTAAACTAAGAGAGGTGATTATGAAAAAACATCCTCATTATGGGCACGTCATTAAATCTCGAGTTTCCTCTGCTCTATGGCAAGCGATTCTTGATCGCTGTGCGCGCACGGGTGAAACACCTGATCATGTAATCCAGTCGGCTCTTGCCGCTGAGTTAGATATAAAGCATCATACTTTATTTCAAGTCTCTACTTCAACTGCATTAGTTCAGGGCATTTATAATGGTTGCATGACGGTTGAAGAGATTAAGAAGCATGGTGACTTTGGCTTAGGTACGTTTGATGAATTGGATGGCGAGGGGATAATGTTTGATGGAGAAGTCTGGCATGCGCGAAGTGATGGCTCAGTCGTTTTGGCGGCCAATGATGAATTAGCTCCATTTTGGGCAACTACCACTTTTGTTTCGCAAGTTTCGTGTGCGCTAAGTGTGGTTTCTAGCTGGGATGACTTATGTCAACAATTGGATCAGATGCGAAGCTCGCAAAATATTTTTACTTCTATCTGCATTAAGGGCGTTTTTAAACACATTCAGTATCGAGTTGCTTGTAAAGCGGAGCAGGGTATTGACTTAGTAAGTGCTACGAATAATCAAGCTGTGTTTGAGTTAAATGATTGTCGTGGAACTTTGGTAGGCTTTTGGACACCTGCATATGCTAAAACGTTGAATGTACCAGGTTATCATTTGCATTTATTAAGTGATGATAAGCGGTTTGGTGGGCATGTACTTAGTTTGTCTGCAACTAATTTGCAATTAATGTTGGCAGAGGAAACTGATTTTAAGATAGCCTTACCAGAATCAGCAGATTTTTTACAGGCAGATTTAAATATTGACCCCTCAGAGGCTTTAGCCAAGGCAGAGGGAGCAAAGTAAATCAGTACTAATTGTTAAATAATTTGTGGTTCGGTTGAGGTATTTTGAATGAGTAAGCTAGATGGTTGATTTAAATTTAGTCTGTGTGGTTAGTAAACCTAAGTTTATCCAAAACGGATAGATAAAATAACATTGATATGTGCTAAGATTGGCTCGTTAGATTAACTTTAAAAAGGAACGGCAGTTGTATCTAATCAAAAACCTTAACAAATTTACAGTAGTGCAGAGTGGTCTCTTAGCTGGTTTGTTATTCGCAGTCTTGAGCGGATGCAACTCTGGTAGCTCATCTAGCCAAGTTAACACTGGTGTCGTTTATAATCAATTTAACTATTCTACCACTCCAGTGTTTTCGAGTTTAATTACTGGAGTTCGCGGTGTGAGTTATTCATCGAATGTGTATATTACGGGATTATTTTATGAATCGGCTAGTAGCACTTTAAGCCAAGGTATGTTATATACTGGTCCTGTTGGCGGCGGTGGTAGTTGGGCGGTGTTAAATTTTCCTAATAGTGCAAGTACCTCTTTATATGGTCCAGATAATGACGGGGCTGGTAATGTAATTGTTGCAGGTAGTTATACATTGCCAAGTGCACCGACAATTCAACGCGGTTTGGTCTATCAAGGCTCCGCAACTGGTGGTGGAACTTGGTCTGACCTAGATATGTCATCAATGATAGTACGCCC
>DPRZ01000259.1 GCA_003538525.1 Neisseriales bacterium | reverse complement strand
AAGCTTTTAAAATCTGTTTAATTGTTTGTAGCACAATCAGCTCTCTTTTAGAATTAAATGTTTTTCTACACAGAGAGCATTTTTGCTCATTGCTAATTAAGTCCAATTAGATTATGGTGATATTCTGCTTGGTATTTGGTTTCACCATCATTAATCAGTGATCTAGCGATGGTGCACTTGTTTAACGGGTTCTTTAATGTAAAAACTAATCACCACGGCGATAAATAAACCAATTGGCAAGACCGCTAATGCCAAACGATAATTAAGCGCATTACTGCTGGCAAACCCAAAAGAATGATTGCTAAGTAATGCTCCGATCAACAGCTGCAACAGCGGCGCACTTGCCATAATAATCATATTGGAAGTTGCCAATGCAGTTGCCTGAATTCTCGAATCAACAGAATCTTTAATTACCGCCAAAGCTTGCACGTACACCGAGCAAAACACACCTGCCAAGAACAAACAGCCAAACATCAATCCTTCAGATAGATTCGGGACTAAAATAATTAAAGCCGTCGTTATACAGGCACAGATAACACCACCAACCATAATTTTAGTATGCTTATGATATTTTTTAGATAAAAAACCATTTAATGGGCCACCCATAGCGATCCCGATAAAGACCACCGAAACCATGCTGGATGCTAATGGATGACTAAAGGGATAGGTATTGGTCAAAAATGACACGCCCCATAAAGAGGTAAATGCATTGACAATTGAAAACATAAAAAATGCATACATGCTACCTAAAATCACTTGTTTATTCAGCATTAACACTTTGACTTGAGCAGCAATTTCAAATAATGAAGCCTTAGGTTTAGCCGTACTGGCTGGTTTATCATGTAACAAGAACGTAACTGCAAAAATTAGCAGAAATGCCAGTACACTGCAAGCACCCATCATTAAACGCCATGAGTGATTAGTTAAAAAATGTGCTAAAAAAACCACACTCAACGTAACACCCAGCATTGAAATCGACTCACTCAATCCCAGCATTAAGGCAAATTTATTAGCAACAAAATTATTAATAATAATCTTTAGCATGCCTACAAAGCCAAAAGCCGAGCCAAAGCCCATTAAAACCCGTCCCCACACCGCAATTTCATAATTCGGCGCCAGCGTAAGAATAGTGCAACCCGCCGAGAGTAGAGCTGCAGCGACAATCAAAATATTTTTGGCTTTAAAGCGATCATATAAAATCCCAACTGGAATTTGCATTAAAACATAAGAGTAATAAAATGCGGCAGATAAATTACTTAATTCAATGGTATTCAAATGAAAATCTTTAACCCAAACATCACTCATGACACTGGTAGCAGTTTGTAAAAAAAATTGGAAAAAAACAAATGAAGTAGCTATAAACCAAGCCAAGTAGGACTTAAGTTGATTCTTCAATGGTTCTGGTGTAAATAGATTATTGGTTTGCATTATTGGATTATGTTCCCAAACAATTTAGGGGTTGCTAAACTAAAATTCAGCGACTAAACAGCCGCCTAATTCATAACTTGATTCATGACTAATCAATATTGATATATCGATGAGGTGGTTAGTATAACATTTTAGACCACTCATTAACACTCAGCACGCCAAATTTTTAATTTGACTTAATTGCAAAATAATACTTATTTATTGCTCAATTACCCAAAATCAGCACAACACCAATACACTCAAGCGTATCATAACATCTATGAAACTGAGTAAATCCGCATAAGCGAAACCCAATGTTAAATCAAATGACTTACAACAACGACTCTTCATTAATTCAAGCAACCTAAATCCGCAGGTTTAACAAAATAGCTGCGCTGCAAAATTAATTTACGCTACAGCTTTAATCCATGATAAGCTTCAGCCATCAATTTTTTATCTTTTAAAGGGGAATTTTATGTTAGGAAATGTAAAAGGAAAAGTGACATTAATTACAGGTGCTGCATCAGGTATCGGTAAACATATGGCAGAAAAGTTTGCTGAATATGGTTCAGCGATTGTGATTGCGGATCTGAATTTAGACGCGGCACAAGCTGTTGCGGATGCAATTAAAGCCCAATATAAAGTTGAAACTTTAGCGGTTGCAATGGATGTAACTAATGAAGAACAAGTTAATGCTGGGGTTAAGGCAACGGTAGCCAAATTTAATAAATTAGATGTGCTTATCTCTAATGCAGGGATTCAAACTATTGCTCCTATCGTTGATTTTGATGCTACGGCATGGAAACGCTTGATTGATATTCATTTACATGGTACATTCTTAGTAGCTAAAGCCAGTATGCAACAAATGATAGCCCAAAAAACTGGCGGTCGCGTATTAGTAACTGGTTCAATCCACTCAGTTGAAGCCTCTAAAAATAAAGCCGCTTATGTTGCAGCCAAACATGCTCAATTAGGCTTTGTGCGTTCGATTGCTGAAGAAGGTGCACCTCATAATATTTCGGCTAACTTATTATGCCCTGGCTTTGTAAGAACGCCATTGGTTGAGAAACAAATTCCAGAACAAGCTAAAACCTTGGGAATTAGCGAAGAAGAAGTAATCAAAAATGTAATGCTTGGTGATACCGTTGATGGTGAATTTACCACTTTGGATGATGTGGCTAACGTTGCCTTATTCTTAGCTGGTTTCGAAACTAATGCCCTAACTGGTCAACATGTATTAATCAGCCATGGAATTGGTATGTAATTGTATCATTAACCTAACCCAGCATAATTTGCATCAGATATTATGCTGGGTTTTACTTGAAGATTTCAATAATTTATCACACACAAAAAGCTAAATCAAGCGGCTAAAATCACATAAAACATTGACACACTTAGTTCTGTGTCTGATTTAAAAGCGCTAACCAATTGCTCAAGCCTTGTTCCACAAAAAAATCTTCCAAAAAACTCAACATGGTTAATTTGCGTTTTAATGCAAGTTCTTGCCCGCGTTTAGTCTGCATTAAATCGGCTAATTTGATTAATTTTTCAAAAAAATGATTTACAGTGTGATTTTTACCTGATTTAGCATTAGCAGCATACGCATCTAAATCTAATTCATCAGTTGGTAAACGATTCGGTTCAAATAAGGGACGGCTTTTCGCACCGCCAAAGGCAAACGTGCGCGCAATCCCAATTGCACCAATCGCATCTAATTTATCCGCATCATAGACAATTTTAGTTTCAATATCCCTCAATTGTGGATTATACCCAGTTTTACTAAAGCCAATATTATCAATAATGTCCAAAACTTGCTCAATTAACTCAGGATTTACGCCTTGCCCATCCAGCCATTTTTTGGCTCGCCCTGTTTCATCACTTAATTTATAATCATCAACATCATGTAATAGCACCGCTAATTCAACTACTTGGCGCTGCGCACTCGGCTCACTAGCTAATAATTGCTGGGCATTTTGCCAAACCCGCTTAATATGCTCAAAATCATGTCCCGAATAATCCGTTTGATGAATGCTCTCCACAAACTGAAAGGCTTGCGCGATTAATTCAGACTGTACGATATCTTTAACATAAAAACGATTATCCACAGCAACGCGAGGAAACCCTGTTGGCAATTCAGCTTTAGCAATTAGCCTAAAAGCATTTTTTTCATAAAAACGATGTGCCGCCAAATATTTCTCAGTCGTACCCAAATAAAGTTGCTTAATCCCATGCTCCAGAGCAAATTGGTATAATTTGTCCACCAACTGTTGTCCAATTTGGTATTCAGCACCTCGATAAGCTTTAGCAACAAACATTTTTCTTAACGCCGCTTGAGCATGCGCAAAAACTTTTAATGAAACACAACCGACCAATTCTTCATTGATGAACGCCAACCAAAATTGCCCACCACTAGCTTGATAATACTCAGGAATGTGCAGTAAGTCTGGCTGATCTTCACGACTGATTGCTACGCCAAATTCATCGACTTGAATCGCCAAAATTAAGTCAATTACCGCCGCCGTGTATTGCGGTTCAAATTCTTGAATAATTAATTTCATAAAG
>DPRZ01000045.1 GCA_003538525.1 Neisseriales bacterium | reverse complement strand
CATTTTCAACATGTACTTAAACAATATGAGGAATTAGATACCTTAGTGCATAAAATTGATCATGAACAAGAAGCCATGACCGATTTAGAATTAGAAAAAGTTAAAAAAGAACGGGTTATCCTAAAAGACACCCTCTATACTTTAATGGTAAAATGTAAATCCGAATTATCTTTATAAAAATTTAAGCTTAGTTGGTTGTGCGTTTAAATTATCCTGCGCGACCAACTTCAAACGCCAACCTAGCATAACCATCATTAAGGCTCTCATCCATGGCATCCAAAAACATCACTAAAGAATTAATTTTTGCTGAATCTTTGAGCTTAATTAAAGAAGGTGGCATGGCTGCATTAAGTATGCGAAATTTAGCTGGTCGGCTCGGAATAAAAGCGCCATCTTTGTACGTTCATATTCAAAGTAAGGCCGAGCTAATTTTACTCTTACAAGCACATACCTTTAAAACCAATCAACTTGTTGGCAGCCTAAATCCAGACGTATTAACCTGGCAAGAGCTATTGTTTGCCATTATGAAGAATATGCGCAAATTCTTTCATCAATATCCATGGCTATTTGAATTATTTGCCTCCTTTCAATCGAATTCAGATGAGTCACGAGACACCTTTGAAAAATTTCTCATTAAAATGCAAGCGGCAGGCTTTAAACTGCACCATGCTGGTTATATTGGTCGAGTGATGCGTGAATTTGTCATTGGACATGTAACTTTTGAAAAAAATAGTATTTTAAATACCCGTAAGCATCCCTTGTTACCTGAAAATATAAAACCAGAATTTACTAATAATCTTGAATTTTATAGTAATTTAGTTGATAATGGTCATGAGGAAATTTTTATCTTTGGTGCCAAATTAATTATTAAAGGTGCGGAACAAATCCTTAAAGAAAATCAAGTTGCAACTAATTCAAATTAAATAGTAATTGAACATAGCTGCGCTAATTTTGCAACAAAAAGCCCCTCTGCTTTAAATTAAAGTTCTAATTCATTAGAATTTATCACTTCAATAACCTACGCTGGTTCAAAACCTCTTTAAATCAAGATAATTCTTTAAACTGTAGGCAATCTATTTTACAATGATTTATATTGCTTATCATCTTAGCTTAGGATTTAATGATGTGTTTTTCAGCTCAAATTTCTTTCATTTCAGCAGGGGTTCTATTCTTAACCGGCGTAGTCTGTATTAAAAAAGCCCAAAAGGCTAAGCATCATGTTTTATTAGCAATAACACCGTTCATTTTTGCAATTCAGCAATTTTTAGAAGGTTTTGTATGGGTTACTTTTAATCGCGAAGAAATGGCATTGACTAATTTCTTTTCATCTGCATATTTATTTTTTGCCTTTTTCTTTTGGATTGTGTGGTTTCCAATCGTAGCCTATAATCTTGAATCAGTTCAATGGAAAAAAAAGCTCTTTCGTTATCTGGTTTTCGTTGGATTCGTTTTTGGTCTGTATTTATGGTTACCAGTTTTGTTTGGTCATGGACCAAGAAATTTAATTGATACTACGATTTGTGGCAAAAGTCTTTGCTATAATATTGCAAGCGGTGGCTATTTACCAATGGTAGCGCGTGAATTTGTTTACGTACTCTTGGGACTGTTATACTTATTATGTAGTGATCCATTATTTAGAAAATTCTGGGTTGCCGTAATGCTTTCAGCTGCAATTACACTATTAATTCACGCTTTTGCATGGACCTCGGTATGGTGTTTCTTATCGGCAATTGCCTCACTCTACATAATTTATTTAATTACTGCAAAACCTAAAAAAATTCCGCAACTACAATAATCATTCATAACTGGAGAAGAACTAATTATGCGTAAATTAATTAATAATCCTAAACACGTGGTGCGCGAAATGCTCGAAGGACTTAGCGACCTTAACCCTAATTTAGCCATTTTCTCCAATGAAAACATTGTTTTTCAGGCTAATTTAATTACCCAAAAAAATGAAGTAGCGGTTATTTCTGGTGGTGGCGGTGGTCATGAGCCTGCTCATGCTGGTTATGTTGGCACTGGAATGCTGCACGCTGCGGTATCAGGAGATGTTTTTACCTCTCCGAGCACCGATAGTATTTTAGCCACAATACGCGCCAGTACTGGTGCCAAGGGTGCGCTTTTAATTGTTATGAATTATACTGGAGATCGCTTAAATTTTGGATTGGCGGCTGAATTAGCTCGAGCAGAAGGTTTTTTGGTCGAAATTGTTGTAGTTGGTGATGATGTCGCGCTCCGCGATGTAGTTGCAAAAGAGCGTAGCCGTGGGATAGCAGGCACTATTTTGGTAAGTAAAGTAGCTGGTGCACTTGCTGCTAGTGGTGCAGATTTAGCTAGCGTTACTGCGGCTGCGCAATATGCTGCCGCTAATGTTGCCACAATGGGCGTGGCGCTAGGTTCATGCACCATACCTAGTGTTGGTAAACCTAGTTTTGAATTACCAACTGGACAAATTGAATTAGGCTTAGGCATTCATGGTGAAAAAGGCTGCCAACGCATCAATCAAACCAGTGCCGATGAATTATGTGCCATTATGTTAGATAAAATCATTAATGAATTAAAGCTTTCAAATCAAGATTCTGTTGCGGTATTAATTAATGGTCTCGGTGCAACCCCACCAATGGAATTAGCCATTGTTGTACGTGGAACATTAGCTAATTTACGTCAACGTGGAATTAAAGTCGAACGTGCTTTCTCGGGTAATTTTATGACCTCACTAGAAATGCCTGGTTGTTCAATTAGCCTACTGCGTTTAAATTCGCAGTTACTTAGCGCCTTAGATTACCCTGTACAAACTGCGGCGTGGGTTAATGTAGGAAAAATAGCTGCTCAACGTCTGATTTATCAAGCACCAATTTTATTAACTCCTGAAAATACTCCCAACAACTTACCACTTAATCCTAATTTAAAACAAATTGGCTTAAAAATTGCCAGCGCTTTAGAACAAGCCGAAACACGCTTAACTGAACTAGATAGCGCGGCTGGCGATGGTGATTTGGGTCTCAGTATGTGTCGTGGAGCCAGTGCGATTCGTGAATTGCCAGATGCGGCGTGGAGTAATGAAGTTAACATGCTTAATTCAATTGGTGAAGCGTTACGTAAAGCCATTGCGGGGAGCTCTGGACCATTTTATGCAACTGGACTCTTTCGTGCCGCGCGCTATTTGACTACTCAAGAAAGCGTTAATGCTCTAAGTTTAGCCGAAGCTTTTGTCATTGCAGTTAATGCAGTGGCTGAACTCGGTGGTGCAAAATTAAATGATCGTACTATGTATGATGCACTTTATCCTGCTGCGGAAATGTTTAAACAAGCGCTATTAACAGGTGAAACACCAATAAAAGCTTGGCACTTAGCGGTTAATGCTGCCGAAAATGGTGCGCAACTCACCGCGCAGATGTTACCTAAATTAGGTCGCGCTAGTTACTTGGGTGAACGCGCATTAGGCATTCCAGATGCAGGTGCGGCGGCGGTAGTGGTATGGTTAAAAGCAATTTTAATTTAATGACGCTAAAGATCTAAAGAATTTATAATTTAAATGTGGCTATCTAAATTAAAGAAAGCTACATTTAAGTCAATAAATTAGCACAAATTTAAATTATATCCTATAA
>DPRZ01000141.1 GCA_003538525.1 Neisseriales bacterium | reverse complement strand
ACTTCAATCACCGTGGTGGCCACCAGCAGCTGGATTTCATTGCGCTGAAACGCTGCCATCACCGTGGCCTTGTCGCTGCTTTTCATCCGGCCATGCACCAGCCCCACCTGAATGCCTGGTAGGGCCGCGCTGAGTTCGGCGTGGGTGTCCACGGCAGTTTGCAGCTGCAGGGTTTCGCTTTCTTCAATCAGTGGACACACCCAATAAGCTTGATTACCCAAACAGGCATGCTGCTGGACAAATTTAATTACTTCTTTGCGGCGGACGTTATTAATTAGCAACGTTTTAATTGGAGTACGCCCGGGCGGTAATTCATCGATGCTCGAAACATCCAAGTCGGCATAATAACTCATGGCTAATGAACGCGGAATTGGAGTTGCCGACATCATTAATTGATGTGGGTGGAGCTCATTTTGTCCTTTATTAACCAAGGCGAGCCGTTGTTCAACACCAAAACGGTGCTGTTCGTCAATTACCACCAAGCCCAGTTGTTTAAATTCAACATCTTTTTGAAATACCGCATGGGTTCCAATAATTAATTGCGCCTCCCCATTACTACATTTGGCAAGTGCTTCGCGTTTAGTTTTAGCAGTTAAACTGCCGGTTAACCAAACGACATTTAAATCCAAGCCAGTTAGTAGGGCACTAATTTTTGTGTAATGTTGTTCGGCTAAAATTTCGGTTGGCGCCATAATTACAGCTTGAAAGCCATTTTCAATGGCAACTAGCGTGGCAATGGTAGCAACAATGGTTTTACCGCTACCCACGTCACCTTGCAGCAAGCGATTCATTTGTTGTGGACTAGTTAGATCGTGCAGAATTTCGTGCAACACGCGTTTTTGCGCAGTAGTTAATTCAAAGGGTAATTTGGCTAATAGTGGCACTAAATATTGATTAGTGGTTTTAAGTTGTGGTGCGCGATTATGATGTTTATGCGCATAAATTGTTTGCATTAACAATTGCTGCGCGATTAATTCATCGAATTTCAAGCGACGTAATGCCTGCTGTTGATAATTATTCTTGAATTGTTCGGGCGTTAATTTATGCAAGGTTAATAAGGCTTGCTCAAGTGCGGGTAATTGATAGTGTTCCAAAATTGATTTAGGCAAGGTCTCGGGAATTAAATTAGCATTAAACAAATCCTCGACTAATTGAGCAATTATCGCATTGGCAAAGCCATTGGTGGTTGGATAAATTGGACTAAAGGTGTTACTCAGCTTACTTTCTTCATGCACCGTTTGGATTTTGGGGTGAAAAATCGTCTTATTACCATAGAAATCGGCCTTGATTTCGCCGTGTGCTCGAATTTGCTTACCAATCGCGTATTGCGTAGTGTAACTTGGATAAAAGTGAAAAAATAACAACGAGATAATTGAACTGCCATCATCGACCCGTACAATTAATTGTTTGCTGCGTTTATTGACAATCTCATGACCAATTATTTTACCTTGAATCATCACTTGTTGACCGACTTGGGTTTCGGCAATCGGGTAAACTTTGGTGAGGTCCTCATAGCGCAGCGGGATGTGTAGTGCCAAATCCCAATAGTTGTGAATATTGAGTTTGGCGAGTTTAGCTAAATGTTTTTCAGCATTATGAATGGGTTCAAGAATTTGCATGCCATTATTATAGCTTGTGAGCCAAGGTTATTGAAGTATTTGTGGGGTGAGGTTTAAGCTCGTTGCATCATTGGCAATCATTATTTCACCCTCTTGGATCGTAAAATTCATTTTCATCCCGCGTGCTGCCATCGCAGCTAATGCCTGAGTAGCTTCACCTGCTAAATTAATTACGCGTAAGTTTTTGTAATTGCCTAATTTTAGTTTACTCCACCAAACATCGGCTTGGCGTCCGCCGTAACTATACACAATCACTTGTTCCGCACGACTTACCGCTTTACGAATTAATTTTTCATCAGGTAAACCGACGCTAATCCAGAGCGCTATTTGATCATTATGGTCTTTGTCCCATAAATCGGCTTGATTTTGATCGGTAATTCCCTCGGCAAAACTCAGATTTTCAGTGGCATTGAGTGCAAAGGCTAAAATGCGCACCATTAGACGCTCATCGGTTTCTGAGGGATGCTGAGCGACGGTTAATAAATGATCGTTGTAATAATGGCGATCCATATCGGCGATTTGCATACTTACTTTAAAAATGGTTGGTTTGATTGCCATGGTAATTTTAGTTCTTTGTAGTAGCTGAAGTTTTAGGGCTGGACTCAATCGCGTTGGCTGATTCTAAATTAGCTGATTCAACTATGATTGTTGCGGGTAAGAGCGATTTTGGTGGCATTTTGCTGGTCGTACTTTCGTTAGCACTTTCTGTTTGTGCTAAGCTGTTAGGAGCAAATTGATTTTTAGTGGTTGCGCCAGTTTGGTTGGCGGCGTTTTTAGGTAAATATAATGGACCTGAATAACCACAGGCGAATAAAGCCGCAAGGCTAATTGCGGCAATGAGAGATTTTTTTAACATTTAGAACTCCTATGCTGATGGAGTGAATACATCCGAAAAGAAGTTAGTCTTAACTAAGTTTAATTCACTAATAGCGCTATTATACAGGCTTTCGATCATTCCTGGATTGCCACAAGCATAAACTTGATATTGACTGAGATCTGGATAGTTCTGCGCGATATATTCGGTCACTAAACCGTGATAGTAATCAGCTGGTGTATTTTCATTGCTACATAAGGTTACACTTAAATCTAACTGTTGTTGCCAAAGTGGCAGTAGCTCGGTTAAGTAAAAATCTTCGGGTTGGAAATTACCCCAAATTAAATGGACTTTACGCTTGGAATTGGTTGCGAGCATATATTCTAGGATTGATTTAAGCGGTGCAAAACCTGTACCTGTGCAAACCATCAAAATTGGCGCAGCACTGTCTTGTAACGTAAAGCTGCCAAGTGGTCCTTTAAAGCGTAAAATTTGTCCTGCTTTAAACTCATTCCAGAGTGCTTCTGAAAATACGCCACCTTGACGATAGCGAATATGTAATTCGATCACACCAGTGGCGCTTGGGCTATTGGCTAATGAGTAACTGCGGTTTTTGCCAGCATGACTTAAATCAATGTATTGCCCCGCAAAAAATTCAAAACTTTGATTGGCTGGCAGTTTTAGTTTTAAAATTGCAACACTACCAATTTTTTCAATTGATTCAATTTTTGAGGGCAAAGTTTTAATCGGAAATCCGTTCACAAAGCCTGGAATATCTAGTACTACGTCGCTAGTGGCCGAAGCCTTGCAGAGTAAAATAGTATTATCAGCCAATTCTTGTGGACTTAACGCTGATGGAGCATATTCTTGGTGAGTGACACTACCGCTGGTTAATTTGCATTTACATGCGCCACAGCCACCATTTTTACAACCGTGGGGTAGATTTATTTTGGCTGCTAATGCTGAATCAAGGAGGGTGGCATCAGCGGTGGTGATGAAATTTATATCATTGGGTTGAATTGAGACGTTAAAGCTCATGGTTAGTAATACCTTATTAGATTGATAGACTATTGCATTATTGTAGCATATGCTAAAAGTATTGCTAATTTTATTGCATCAGAGTACGCGATATTTTTACAGCCTAAGCTTAGCGCCGTAAAAGCACGATATTATATACTATTGTTGTAATACTGCATTAACTTTATCGTTAATAGATTATATAAAGTTGTCAAATGATTTAAAATTAGGCTAAATTGTGTGATTTTAAGGTAAAATTTATTTAATTCATTTATTTCAAAATTACGAATGTCACGCATACTTTGCAGATTTTTTAGGCTGAATTCTCTTGAAGTATTTTGCCATGGGTATTAGCTAATCACATAATGTATTCATTATTAATTATGCCCAGTGGCTCTGGGATATTTGAAGATTTAAGTGTTTGGAGTAGGTTAATTTCAATGCTGCGCGTAATACTGCTAATTGGAATTCCTGCGGGATTATGACTAAACGGATTCATTAAGCTCATACCATTAAAGTGAATGGCGTTAAATACAAACCCCATTAGCCAGCCCAAAATAATTGAGGAAATACCAATTAAACTTGAGGTTGACATTGTGATTAGAGCAATAAAAAGCCAGATAAACAATTGCGTAAAATAAACATATGTAATTGGGTAAATGGTGTTATTGATCCGTTCTGATTTACCCATTCCATCACAGAAG